>JAKPBL010000616.1 GCA_029778965.1 Bacteroidota bacterium | reverse complement strand
GGTACTGGTCGGTGTCGGCAGTCGGGGCCGGTGATGCGAGTTGACGCTCTTCCCATTGCCTGAAGAGCAACGCAGCCCGTACTGATTTCCTGAAAGCGGAATAGGCCTGGTTACGGGCCATGGTAAAAAGATAGGCGGAGAAGTGTTGCACCTGGCGCAACTGGCTGCGGTTGGTCCACAGCTTCATAAATACGTCCTGTACGATCTCTTCGGCATCTTCAGGCGTGCCGCCCAGATCGGAAACAAAACAATATACTTGCGAATGATAGCGGTGCAGCAATGTTTTAAAAGCTGTTTCGCTGCCTTCCGACACCGCCGCCAGCAGACTGATATCTTCTTCTCCTGAAAATGCCATAACCGACCCGGTTTAGGTCAAAATAAAAACTACCAACAGAATGTAGGTTCACCGAAATTAACCAAGTCTGCCAGGAAATTCCCGCTTAGCCTACTGTAATATTTTTGTTAAGTACTCACATGGCCTGAAACCGGGTAAAGGCTCGCCGGCTCAATCCCTGTAATTCAGCGCCGGTTGGCGATCGCCCAGCAGCGGCACGTATTGAAAGCCCGCCCCCCTCGACGCATCGAATTCCGCTTTGGCAGCCGTGATATTGGCAGGCACCATAAACAGGTCGATGGCGGTAAGGGCCATTGCTTTGGCAGCCACCATCATTCCCTTGGTTCCTATTTCGGTTCCGCCGCAGGCCACGGCCTGCCAGCTATGCATGGGTGTACCGGGCACCCAGGTAGCGGCCGACAAGCCTACAGTGGGTACATTCCAGCTTACATCGCCTACATCGGTTGACCCAATAGCGGCGTTTTCCATCTTCTTTAATGGCGCCACCCGCGCGGCATCAGCGATGTCAGGCGGCTTAAAACCAAAGGTTGCCTGGATCAATTCCCCGAATGTTTTCTCGGCATCGGTGTAGCCGAAACCACCCACCTGCTCCAGGTTGGCCTGCATCAGCCGGGCAAGGCTGGTATTCAGCAACAGGTCGTATGTGCCGCCGATGATCTCGAAATCCATTTTCGTTTCAGTGCCCGTGGCGGCTCCTTCGGCCGCTTTGCGGATGCGTTCAAAAATCTCCTTCACGGTTTCGCGGCTGGGATGTCGCGAATAATAATATACTTCGGCAAAATCAGGAACTACATTCGGCGCCTTGCCGCCATTGGTGATAACATAATGGATACGGGCGTCAGACGGGATATGCTCGCGCATCATGTTCACCATATTGTCCATCGCTTCCACGCCATCGAGCGCCGACCGGCCCCGTTCGGGCGAAGCCGATGCATGCGCCGCCAGCCCGTAAAAGCGGAACTTGGCGCTCTTGTTGGCAAGCGCGCCATCGTAGGCCGTTGCATTCCTGTCGCCGGGATGCCAGTGGATAACGGCATCCACGTCATTGAACAGCCCTTCGCGCACCATATATACTTTACCTGATCCGCCTTCTTCTGCCGGGCAGCCATATACCTTTACCGTGCCTTTGAGCAGGCCTTTGTCCATCAGCTCTTTGATCTCAATGCCAGCCGCCACCGAAGCAGTGCCGAAAAGATGGTGGCCGCAGCCGTGCCCGGAAGTCCTTCCTTCGGCCGGTTTCTTTTCGGCCACGGCCCGCTGGCTGAGACCCGGCAGCGCGTCGAATTCAGCCAGGATACCAATTACAGGATGACCGCTGCCATAGCTGGCAACAAAAGCCGTTGGTATACCCGCTACCCCCGCTTCAACCGCAAAACCTTTGTCTTTCAGGGTTTGCTGCAGCAGGGCCGAGCTCTTTACTTCTTTATAACCCAGTTCTGCATACTCCCATATCTGCAATGCAATACCTTTATACTTGTCGTACTGACCGCCGATGCCTGCCATTGCCTCTGTCTTTGTTTTTTGCAGGTTTTTGGGCGGCTTTTGCGCCCGGACCGGGATACAGGCAAATACGGCGAAGCCGATCGACAGGAAGAACAGGAATTTTCGCATATGTGCAGCAGGTTTTGTGGTTACAATGTAAACCATTTATGAAAAGATACTTACTGGTACTTAGCCTGGTTGTAGGAAGCTGGCTGGTATTTGCGCAGAGCTGCCTGACCTTTCGTACGGCCGACCGCAAAGCGATCGCTTCTTTCCATGAAAAAGGCATTCCATTAAAAACAGTCAGCAAAAAGCAGGAGGGGCATACGGTGCATTATGTGCAAACGGGCGCCGACAGCCTACCCACCATTTATTTCGTGCATGGAACACCCGGTAGCTGGACGGCCTTTGAACCCTACCTGCGCGATTCGTTGCTGCGCAGCCGGTTTCGCCTGATCAGCATCGACCGGCCGGGATTCGGTTACAGCGAATACGGCAATGCCTACCCGCTGGCCGTTCAGTCAAAGATCATGGGCCCGGTACTCATGAATACCAGAAACGGCCGGCCGGCTGTACTGGTAGGCCACTCGCTCGGCGGCCCCATGATATTGCAACTGGCGCTTGATTATCCTTCGCTGGCCGACAAGCTGGTGATTATTTCGGGCAGCATCGATCCTGCCGCCGAGAAACCCGAAAAATGGCGACCCATTCTGTTCAAGACCTTTCTGAATTATTTCGTACCCGGTTCCATGCGACAATCGAACATAGAACTCTGGTACCTGAAAAAAGACCTGGCCGACCAGGCATCGCTGCTGAAAAACGTTCATTGTCCCGTGCTGTTCATCCATGGCCGCCAAGACACCTGGGTGCCGCCGGTAAACGTAGAATACGGAATGAAGATGTTGACCGGCGCTGCACGAATCGACACCTTGTGGCTCGAAGGAAATCATTTCATACCATGGACGCGGTTCAGAGAAGTGCGGGATGAGTTGCTGAAGTAAGGGCGCGCGCAGCCACCTCAAACCGTTCTCACCATCCGTCTCCATCCAGCATATTTCCCAAGCCACCCAATATCCCACCTTCTTCCTTGCGGGAAGTAGTGCCGTATTGCAGAATACGGCTGGCGAGACGGCTGATGGGCAGGGTTTGTATCCATACGGTGCCGGGGCCGCGAAGGGTGGCAAAGAACAATCCTTCGCCGCCGAAAATGGTGTTGCGAATGCCGCCTACATATTGAATATCGAAGTCGATCGTTTGGGTATACGCCACTACACAGCCGGTATCAAGCTTGAGCATTTCACCGGGCTGCAGCTCACGGGCGAACACGTGACCACCGGCGTGCACGAACGCCATGCCGTCGCCTTCAAGCTTCTGCATAATAAAACCTTCACCACCGAAGATACCGGTACCAAGCTTGCGTTGCAGCGCAATGCCCAGGCTCACGCCCTTGGCACAGCAGAGAAATGCATCTTTCTGGCACACGATACGGCCGCCGAGCTGGAACAGATCAAGCGGAATGATCTTACCCGGATAAGGCGATGCAAAGCTCACGCGTTTTTTACCCTGCGATACATTGGTGAAACTGGTCATGAACAGGCTTTCACCGGTGATCACCCGCTTACCGGCGCTTACCAGTTTGCCGAGCAGGCCACCGCTACTGCCGCCTTGCTTCGATCCGTCGCCAAAGATGGTTGCCATCTGCACACCGTCGTCCATCATCATAAAAGCGCCGCTCTCACCAATGGCTGTTTCATTCGGATCGAGCTCGACTTCTACGAACTGCATTTCCTCGCCGAAAATCCGGTAGTCGATTTCGTGGTTATTACGCATGTAAAGGTTTTTTGAAAGATGAACCGCTGGTACCAAAGGTTGTCAATCAGCACAAACTTTGGACCAGCGGTCAAAACTAATGATTATCAGAACCAGCTTCCGACGAACGCTTCATTTACTTTCATATCGGCGCGGGCGGCAAGTCTCCGGCGGCGACGGGCCACGGTGAATCGCTGGATGATCATGGTAACGATCATCATCAACCCGAATACCAGGGTGAAAGGCGGAATGCCCATAAAGCTCACCCATCGGCCACCGAAGTGGCGACGCATCGGCCGGCGTAATCTCTCTGCGATCAGGTACATGGAAGGCACGATCACCAGGGTCATAAAGAAAGCGAAGGCGAGGCCAAAAATGATCGTCCAGCTCAGCGGCTTCCAGAATGCGACATTATCGCCCCCGAAGAAAATATGCGGGTTCAGCTCGGAGAACAACGTAACGAAGTTGATGTTGAAGCCGACTGCGATGGGTATGAACCCGAGAATCGCGGCGAGCGCCGTCAGCAGCACCGGGATGATCCTGGTCTTACCCGCCTGCACTACGGCTTCGTGTGTACGCAGGCCACGATGACGCAGCTCTTCGGCAAACTCTATCACCAAGATACCGTTTTTAACCACGATACCGGCCAGGCCCACAATACCGAGGCCCGTCATCAATACCGACGCTTCCATGCCGAAGATGGAGAAGCCAAGAAATACACCGATCACGCTGAATACGATCTCGGTAAGAATGATCACCGATTTGCTGATCGAGTTGAACTGCAACACGAGGGTCAGCAAAATCAGCGCCAGGGCAATCAACAGGGCTTTGAAGAGGAAAGCGCCTGTTTCAGCCTGCTGCTCTCCTTCACCGGTCTGCTTGATCGTTACGCCGTCTGCCTTTCCTTTAAAGTCGGAGATATGCTGGGCGATCACCTGGTTAACGGCTGTTGCATTGTAACCCTGCGTGGTAAGCACATTCGAACGGATCGTAATGGTGCGTTTCTGGTTCTTTCGCTTCACGCTGCCGAAGGTGCTGCTGGGTTCCACTTTTACCAGCGCGCCGATCGGAATTTCCTTCACCGCACCACCACTGGCCATATCACGGAAGGCGATCCGCATATTCAATATGCCCGCAAGGTCTTTCCGCTGGGTCTCGTTGTTGCGCAGTTGTATTTTATATTCTTCTTTTCCTTCCTTGATCTTCGATACTTCGCGACCAAACAATGCCGTACGAATGGCCTGGCCCACCTGTGCGCTGGAAACGCCCTGTATCAGCGCCCTTTCACGATCAACCGTAAGGGTGATCTCGGGGTTGTTCAGGTCAACATCCATTTTCAGCTCTTCCACGCCGGGCACCTGTATCGAATCGAGGTAGTTCTTGAGATCAACGGCGGTCGAAACGAGGTTGTCGAAGTTTTCACTGGCCACTTCTATGTTCACGGGAGGATCGGTCGGCGGACCACTGCTTTCCTGGTCGACACTGATCTCTGCGCCGGGTATGCCCGTCATGGCATTGCGTATCTGGTCGAGGTAAGGCCGCGTGCTTTTGCCGTGCCTTTTTTCGTACTGTACAAACGATACCTGGATGCGGCCCAGCTCGCTGCGGGTACTCCTGTCGCCCGATGAAGGATCGCTTGCCCCGATGGCTACGTTGGAGATCACGCTTTCCACAATGGGATTGGTGGTATTCTTCGCATAATCGATACCGAGAATATTGGTTACCCGTTTCTCCAGCACCTGGGTGATGCTATCCGTATATTCCACGCGGGTACCCACGGGCAGTTTGATGTACACGAATATCTGGTTGGGGTCTCCTTTGGGAAAGAAGGCAATACCTACCCGCCCGGAGGCAACGGACCCAAAGAACACGAAGAACGACACGAACAGCAGCACGATCGTGCTAAGCAGCAACCATACCGGCCGCCAGCCCTTGAGGGCCCAACGCAGCAGGGTCTCGTAATGGCTCATGATCCACGGCAGTCCATGGTTCTGGAAATAGTGAATGGCATCGTCGAGCACATACCTGTTCAGCAATACGAGCAGGAGGAAGAAAATAAGCAGGTTGCCGAGAAAGGGAGCGCCCAGCAGGTCAAGCAACAGGCCCACGGCCAGCACCACCCAGAACACCGGCTTGCGGAAAATAGCCGACTTGGCTTCTTTCTGGCCTTCGGGATGGTTCATGAAATCGACCGCAAATACCGGGTTCATGATAAAGGCCACCACCAGCGAAGCCGCCAGTGTAAAGATCAGCATCGCTGGGAGGTACACCATGAAACGCCCGATAATACCCGGCCAGAAAAGAAGGGGAAAAAACGGCGCGAGGGTAGTGAGTGTTCCGGCCAGCACGGGTATGAATACCTCGCCCGCCGCCATCTTGGTAGCCCGGTCGATGTGCATGCGGCCCGCTCCTTCGGAGAATATCCGGTGGGTGTTCTCGATCACCACGATGGCGTCGTCCACAATGATCCCCAGGCCGAACAACAAGGCGAACAGCACCATGAAATTCAGGGTTACGCTGGTGCCTATGATGAGCTCGGCGATCGGCAGCAATACAAAGGCGACAAACATGCTCAGCGGCACGCTGAGCGCCACAAAAAAAGCATTCGTTACACCCATGAAGAACATGAGCACGATCAGCACCAGGATAAAACCGATGATGATGGAGTTCACGAGCTCATTGAAAGACGCCCGGGTGGCGATGCTCTGGTCGCCGGTAATAACGGCTTTCAGGTTGGCGGGATAGGAAATCCCTTTTTCTTCCCGGATCACCCGTTGCACTTCCTCGCTGGTCTCGATCAGGTTTTCGCCGGCGCGTTTGATCACGTTCAGCGTTACCACGTTTTTACCGTCGAGGCGTGCAAAGCTTTCTACGTCTTTGGTCGTGTCTTTGACAACGGCGATGTCTTTGAGGTAGATCGGCGCACCGGTGGTATTGCGAATAACCAGTTTTTCAATATCGTATTTGGTCCTGAACTGCCCTTTTAGCTGCAGGTTCCTTTTCATATTGCCCACATCGAGCAAACCGCCGGATATATCCAGGTTCTCGCGGGCAACTGCATTGGCGATATCGTCAAAGGTTACGCCGCTGTTCTGCATGCGGTAATTGTCTACATTGATCTGAAATTCCCGCTCGGGCGCGCCCACGATATCGATGCGGTTGATCTGCGGAATTTCTTCCAGCTTGTCTTTCACATCGTCGGCAAACTTCTTCAGCCGCATCATGTCGTAGTCGCCGCTGAGGTTGACGTACATGATGGGCATATCGCTGAGGTTCACTTCCAGTGCGGTCGGCTCCTGGGTAAGATCGGTGGGCAGGTCCTGCTTGGCCTTGTCCATCGCATCTTTCACTTTTTGCAGCGCGATATCGGTTTTCACCTCGGTATCGAATTCCACCACGATGGCAGAATAATCCTGCTGGGAAGTGCTGGTGAACTTATTGATCTTGGCGCCGGTAATACCCTTGATCTGCTTTTCAATGGGCCGGGTTACCAGGTTTTCTATGTCTTTGGGTGAATTGCCTACATAGATCGTTTGCACGTAAATAGTAGGGATCACAACATCGGGAAACTGTTCTTTGGGCAGGGTGAGGAACTGGAACACGCCCATCGCCGTTACGATCACCATGATCAGGTAGATCGCCACTTTGTTATTGATGCTCCAGGAAGTAGGTTTAAATTCCTTGAACTTCCCGGTAATTGTTTCTAAAGCACTCATAGCATTTTTTTAG
The DNA here is from genome assembly GCA_029778965.1 of Bacteroidota bacterium. Classification (GTDB taxonomy): domain Bacteria; phylum Bacteroidota; class Bacteroidia; order Chitinophagales; family Chitinophagaceae; genus Flavihumibacter. The sequence goes on along the minus strand of JAKPBL010000616.1, from coordinate 412 downwards.
CCGTTAGCATTAGGTTGTCAGGGACTGGCCTTCGTACAATGACTGGAACCCTTCCGTCACCAGTTGGTCGCCTGCCTGGAGACCCGACATAACCTCTACCGTTTCACCATATACCTGGCCTACGGTTACCTCGCGTTTCTTGGCGATTAGCTTATCACCTTCTTTCACTGCCACGATCACGAATTTTCCACGATCGTCAGACTGGAGCGTATTGAGCGGAATCGTAAGCGCATTGCCTGTCGAATAATCCTGGATGCGAACGATGGCGTTCTGGTTGGGGTGAAGGTCTTTATCGTTCGGCAGCCTGCCTTCTACCGTGAAGGAACGGCTCATATTGTCGATGACCTTGCTGGCAACGCTGATCTTGGTGTCGATGGCTTTATTACCGGCCTCAGGCAGCACTACCCGCATA
>JAKPBL010000614.1 GCA_029778965.1 Bacteroidota bacterium | reverse complement strand
GTGCAATGGATACTGCATTTCCCTTTAACAGGCCATTTTCGCCCACCATATCGGATCCCATCAGTACGAACCCCCTGTTTGCGAGTTCGGCATGCAGTATGCAATTCTTCATTTTTTCAGGCATTGCTTGCGATTGCGGAGATTCGCCGATCGTCTGAAAGCTAAGCTCACCGCCAAGGCATTGTTTGTAAAACGTCATCGCTTCCCGACATTTTCCGTTGAAGCTGAGATATGGGTAGATAACTTTCATCCTGTTTACCGGCGACTATTTTTCTTCCAGGTCGGCAATGATTATCCTTTTCATCTTTAACATGGCTTTGAACGCATACTCCTGCTTGGCCTTGTTTTTGTGCGACTCCAGTTGGAGGTATCGCGTCGGCACGATCTGCCAGGAAAGTCCGTATTTATCTTTCAGCCAGCCGCAGGGACCTTCGCTTCCGCCCCGGGCAGTGAGGGCCTTCCAGTAATAATCAACCTCGGCCTGGTCTTTACAGGTGATCACCAATGAAACCGCTTCGTTGAATTTGAACATAGGCCCTGCTGCCAGTATCTGCAAATCCATTCCCACGACGTTGATGACGGCGATGTCAAAATCGCCGGAGGGGCCGCCCATATTTTTGTACGCCTTGTACGTTTTCAGCGTACCGGTTTTGAAAATGGACAGATAATATTTAGCGGCTTTTTTTGCATCTTTTTCTATCCATAAGCAGGGCATTATTTTTTGCTTCGCCATTTCTTATGTTTTATATGAATGAATGTAGTTGATCCTAAACCCGACGCGGTGCGTTATGCGTCGGGTATATTTGGTTCGACCAGCCTCTTTAATTTATCCAGTGATTCCTGCCATCCCAGGTAACACATTTCGGCCGGTATGGCTGAAGGGATGCCTTCCTGCGTGGCGATCAGTTCCGTACCGCACGATACCGCTTTTAATTGTATGGTGGTGATCATTTCGCCGGGAAGATTCGGATCATCGAACCGGTCGGTGTATTTCAGCAACTGGTTGGGGATGATCTCCACATATTCGCCGCCGAATGAATGGCCGTTTCCCGTGGAGAAGTTAATAAACGACATTTTGTAAGTGCCGCCGGTTTTTACATTCATTTCGTGCACTTTGGCCACAAAACCATAGGGCGGTAGCCAGGAGGCGAGGGCATCTGCATTGGTAAAAGCCCTGAATACTTTTTCGGGAGACGCTGTCAGTACCCGATGTAGTTTAACACTGTTGGTTGACATGATACATAGTTTTAAGTAGATATTTTAATGCATTGACAACCCAAAGATGGCGACTGTCGGCGGAATTTGCAGGTGGCATATATGTCAGTTTTCGGGGTCATTTGTGACAGGAAAACCCGGTATCTTTAGTACATGAAAAAGGTATCCATATTAGTGCCCGAGTCGTCGGTAATGCAGGCTGTCGCAGATCCGCAATACCTGTTCGTAACAGTAAACCAGTTCCTGGCAGCAGCCGGGAAAGACCCGTTATTCGACGTGGAGCTGGTGGGCGTGAAGAAGGAAATAAAGCTGAACAATGGCATGTTTTCCGTGCACACCGACCGGCAGCTAAAGGACATAACAGAAACCGACCTGATCTTTATTCCTGCATTATTCGGCGATATGCCGGCTGCTATTGCGAAAAATGAAGCGGCAGTGCCATGGATTGTAGAACAGTACAATAAAGGTGCGGAAGTGGCGTCGCTTTGCGTAGGCGCTTTTTTGCTGGCAGCGACGGGTTTGCTGAATGGAAAGAAATGCTCCACGCATTGGGGTTTCCAGGATGAGTTCAGGGAAATGTATCCCGATGTGGAAGTGGTGGAAGGCAATATTGTAACAGAAGAAAAAAGGCTTTACTCCAGCGGGGGCGCCAATTCTTATTGGAATTTGTTATTGCACCTGGTGGAGAAATATACCAACCGGGAAACCGCCATCCTGGCTTCCAAATATTTTGCGATTGATATCGACCGGGACAGCCAGGCTGGTTTCGCCATGTTTAAAGGGCAGAAAGACCATGCCGACAAAGAGATACTGAAAGCCCAGGAATATATTGAGAAGAATATTCATGAAAAGATGTCCACCGACGACCTCGCGAAAATCACGGCAACAGGACGCCGCACTTTTGAGCGGCGGTTCAAGCAGGCCACCAACAATTCCGTATTGGAATACACCCAGCGGATTAAAATAGAAGCGGCGAAGAAGCAGTTCGAAACCAGCCGCAAGAACATCAATGAAGTGATGTATGATGTGGGCTATACAGATACAAAGGCATTTCGCGATCTTTTCAAAAAGCTGACGGGACTTACCCCCATTGAGTACCGGAACAAGTACAACAAAATGGCAGTGCATTAGGCGGCGGGGCAGGAGACCTGCGGGGAAAAGAACCGGCTGATTACCGTCCGTTTTGATGAGTGCCGTATATGCCCTATTTTCGCCGCGGAAATCGGTCCGGTAGCTCAGCTGGATAGAGCAACTGCCTTCTAAGCAGTAGGTCATTGGTTCGAATCCAATCCGGATCACATTTGTTTTCAAGTTATTATGAGAGGCTGTTTGGCCTCTCATTTTTCTTTCGCCCCCTTCACGGTCGTTGTGACCGGGATCCTGCTTTTGGGTGAATGAAAGCGGGGTCCCTTTTACATGTAAAATGAGTTCGTAGCTTAGCAAAAAGCCCGCATGGATACAAAAGAGAAAAAAACAGCAGGCCCCACAGATCACCTGGCCAATGAACGAACTTTCCTGGCATGGGTCAGAACGGGTATTGCCCTGATGGGCTTCGGGTTCGTTATTGTGAAGTTTGCCTTATTCATCCGGCAGATATCCAGTATGCTTGTCGCGGATAAACAAATCCCTGTACAGGGAAGAGGATACTCCGCCGTCATCGGCGTAGTGATGGTGGTGCTGGGAGCGCTGATGGTGGCGCTGTCGTATGCTCGCTATCGCAACATTGAAAGGCAATTGAATAATAGTGAATACTACCCGTCGGGATGGCTTGCGGCATCGGTAACATTCAGCCTGATCGCCGGCGCCATTTTACTGGTGTTGTACCTGGTGCCCAATATATAAGGCAGGAATAGAACAATTACAGCCCGCGTTTTGCAGTTATTGCGAAAGTCCTACATTTGTATAAGCACTTATATAATTATGGACTTTTACCAACAGGCAGGTGTACTCGTATTCGGCAGCAGGCTGCGACGCCTCAGCGAAACCTGTATCGGCGACATCAATAAGCTCTACAAGCAGCAGGGCATCGACTTCGAAGCGGCCTGGTTCCCGGTGTTCTACCTGCTGGGCCGGCACAGCACATTATCGGTCAATGATCTCGCCGAAACACTCTCCACTTCGCACTCGGCGGCCAGCCAACTGGTGGCCAAGCTGCAGAAAAAAGGATTGCTGAAAGCCCTTGCCGACAATACCGATAACCGGAAAAAGATGATCGCCTTTACCGCCCGCGGCCGCCGCCTATACATGCAGATCCAGCCTGTCTGGAACGCGCTGCGGCAGGCCATGAACGAGCTCCTCGCCGAAAGCAAGGCCACCCGTCAACTGGCGCCGGCGCTGACGGCGCTGGAGCAGGCGCTCGCTGCCAAGCCGGTGTACCAACGCATGCACGAACAGCTTCAACCGCAACCATTGCCATGACAACATTTTTCTACGGAACCGGCCATCTTACCACCGGCATTGCCCTTGCCATCGCCAACAAAAGCTGCCGTGCCGTGCTGGGTGAAGCCGCTATCCGCAACGTGCAGGCAGGCGCCGCAGCGGTGCAGCAGATCGTTGCCGCGGGCCATTCGGTATATGGCGTCAATACCGGCTTCGGCATCCTCGCCAACACGCCGATCTCTGAAGAAGATACCCGCACCCTGCAATACAAGATTCTCCAAAGCCACAGCGTAGGCGTGGGCGCCCCGGTGGCGCCGGAGATCGCCCGGTTGATGCTCATTACCAAAGTCCATGCACTTGCGCAGGGTTTCTCGGGCGTGCAGCTTAGCACCCTCGAGCGGCTTTGCTGGCATATCGACAATGATGTTATCCCCGTGGTACCCGAAAAGGGGTCGGTGGGCGCCAGCGGCGACCTGGCGCCCCTTGCACATCTCTGCCTGCCATTAATAGGGTTGGGGGAATTGTTTCACCAGGAACGAATAAGACCGGCACAGGAAGTGCTTCGCGAATATGGCCTTGAACCCATTACCCTGGGGCCGAAGGAAGGGTTGGCGCTTATCAACGGCACCCAGTTCATTCTCGCCCATGCCGTAAAAGCCCTGCAACGTTTTCACAATTGTCTCGAAGCGGCCGATATCATCGGTGCCATGAGCCTCGAAGCGCTTACCGGCACCAAAGCGCCGTTCGATGAACGCCTGCACACCCTGCGACCTTTTGAAGGCAATACGCTCGTGGCCCAACGCCTGCGAAGGTTGCTGGAAGGATCTGCCATTATGCAAAGCCATATCGATTGCGGCCGCGTACAGGATCCATATTCATTGCGCTGCATGCCCCAGGTGCACGGCGCTTCGCGCAACGCCTGGCTGCACCTTAAAACGTTGACCGATACCGAGCTGAATGCTGTT
>JAKPBL010000541.1 GCA_029778965.1 Bacteroidota bacterium | reverse complement strand
CTGCGCGACAAATCGATCTACCTCGGCGTAGTCATGAGCCGCCGCACCAACCGCTTCGAACAAAAATACGCCCTGGTGGAAGTGCCCTCGAAAATGCTCGGCCGCTTTGTACAGTTGCCCGGCCCGGAAGGCGAAAAACACATCATCCTGCTGGAAGACATCATCCGCTTCAACCTGCCGGCACTGTTCTCTTTCTTCCGGTACGAAAGATTCGAATCATGGGTGTTCAAGGTGACCAAAGATGCCGAGCTCGACCTCGACAACGACGTGTCGACCACCCTTATCCAGAAAATTGAAAAAGGCGTAAAAAACCGGCGCAAGGGTAAAACCGTGCGTTTTGTCTATGACAAGGAGATGGACGCGGGACTGCTGGAATTCCTGATGCGCCGGCTGAGCCTGACGCGGAAAGACAACCTGATACCCGGCGGACGCATTCATAATTTTCGCCATTTCATGGACTTCCCCGACGTATGGCCCAAAAGATCGCAGCGCAAAAAACCATTCATCCATCCCCTGCTGGCCGCCAACGCACGCGTTACAGATACGATACTGGAGCAGGATATCATGCTGCACTTCCCCTATCACTCATTTGCCCCGCTGATCGAACTGCTGCGTGAATCGGCGATGGACCCCGACGTGGTGTCGATCAAGATCACCGCCTATCGCCTCGCCGCCAACAGCCGCATCGTAAACGCCCTGATCGCCGCCGCCAGGAACGGCAAGCAGGTAACCGTTATGCTCGAACTGCGCGCCCGCTTCGAAGAAGAGGTCAACCTTGAATGGAAAGAACGGCTGGAAGAAGAAGGCGTGAAAGTACTGATCGGCATCCCTAACATGAAAGTACATGCGAAGCTTTGCATTATACGCAAGCGCGCCAACAACCGCACCATTCAATACGGCTTCGTGAGCACCGGCAATTTCAACGGCAGCACCGCCCGCTTTTACAGCGATCATTGCCTGCTGACGGCGCACCGGGGCATCATGGCCGACATCAACCGCATTTTCCTGTACCTGGAGAAATACAAAACCCAGCCCGATATACTGAAGGGCTGCAAGTCGCTCGTACCCTGTCCCGGCCAGTTGCGCACCGAGCTGATCAAGCTGATCAACCACGAGATCCGCGCGGCAAAGAAGAAAAAGCAGTCGGGCATTCTGCTGAAGATGAACTCACTGTCTGACGAAATACTGATCGACAAATTAAACGAGGCGGCGCGTGCCGGCGTACCCATCAAACTGATCGTACGCGGCATTTTTTGCATGTATTCCGAAAGCAAAAAATTCAAACACCCGATAAAGGCCATCAGCATCGTAGATGAGTACCTGGAGCATGCGCGGGTGTTCTATTTCCACAACAGCGGCAAAGAGAAAGTTTTTATATCTTCGGCCGACTGGATGGTTCGCAACCTCGATCATCGCATTGAAGTGGCCTGCCCGGTGTACAACCAGGACCTGCGGAAAGTGCTGAAGAACCTACTTAAGATACAGCTTAGCGACAACGTAAAGGCAAGGGTGCTGAACAATGTTTTGTCGAATGAATATGTGAAAGCCGAAGGCCGGAAGATCAGGTCGCAGGTGGAACAATACAATTATCTCCAGTCGAAAAGAAAAGCGGCGCCTGCCGAGGCCGGCAAGGCCGGACATACGGAAGAGCCAATGATTAAACCGGAAGAAACAACTTGAAACTAGCTGCGATCGACATAGGAAGCAATGCCGCGCGCCTGCTGATCAGTGAAGCCGTCACCGATGCGCAGGGCGTTACCCGCTTCAACAAGCTCAACCTGGTACGCGTGCCGCTTCGCCTCGGCTTCGATGTATTCGACACCCAGACCATCTCGCCCGAAAAAACCGAACACATCCTCAAGACCATCAAAGCCTACCGGGCACTGATCGACGTGTACGGCGTGCAGCAGTATATCGCCTGCGCCACGTCGGCCATGCGCGATGCCAGGAACAGCGCCGATATCATCGGCCGCATTAAAGCCGAAACCGGTATCGAGATCAAAGTGATCAGCGGCGACGAAGAAGCCTCTTTCATTTACGAGAACCATATTGCCGAAAACCTCAATACCGACCATTCTTACCTGTATATCGATGTGGGCGGCGGCAGTACCGAGCTTACTTTTTTCAGCGACAACCGGCTGGTGTTCAAGGAATCGTTCAATATCGGCACCATCCGGCTGCTCAAGCAGCAGGTGGACGACGCGCGGTGGGACGATATGAAGAACCAGATCCGCAGCCGTACCAGGGGGTTCAAAGAAATAATATGCATCGGATCGGGCGGCAATATCAACAAGGTGTTTTCGATGTCGAAGAAAAAAGACGGCAAACCCCTTTCGCTCGACCTGCTGAAAGATTATTACAAAGAACTGAACAGCTTTAACCTGGAAGAACGGATGCGCGTGTACAATATGCGCGAAGACCGGGCCGACGTAATTGTGCCCGCGCTGCTGATATTCATCAATGTGATGCGCTGGGCCGACGCCCACGAAATATATGTGCCGAAAATCGGGCTGGCCGACGGCCTGATTCAAATTCTATGGCGGCAACTGAGCCGCCCCACCCAATAAACAAATCGTTATGCCCGACGTTAAACGCGTTACCACCAATACCCTGCAGCAAATGAAAAAAGCGGGCGAAAAGATTTCGATGCTCACCGCTTATGATTTTTCTTTTGCAGGCATTTTCGATGCCGCGGGCATCGACGTGATCCTGGTGGGTGATTCGGCCAGCAATGTAATGGCCGGCCATGAAACCACCGTACCCATCACCCTCGACCAGATGATCTACCACGGGCAGTCGGTGGTGCGTGGTATTAAGCGGGCGCTGGTAGTGATCGACCTCCCTTTCGGGTCGTACCAGTCGAACTCCGACATCGCCCTGGCATCGGCCATCCGGATCATGAAAGAAACCGGCGGCCATTCCATCAAGCTAGAAGGCGGTGAAGAAGTGGTGGACAGCATCCGTAAAATAGTGCGGGCAGGCATACCCGTTATGGGGCACCTGGGGCTCACGCCGCAGTCGATCTAT
>JAKPBL010000538.1 GCA_029778965.1 Bacteroidota bacterium | reverse complement strand
GGCGCAGCCATGAAAGCCGATCCCGATAAAGTAAAAGTGGGACAGGTAATTGGTAAAGCGCTGGCCGATTTTGATGGTGCGGGCACCGGGTTGATCAAGGTACTGGTAAGTGTTAAATAATAACTGTTAAAGAATTGACCATGAAAAAGAATATCAAATACATCGCCATAGCAGCGGTATCGGTGCTCACCGGGTTTGCGGCCAGCGCGCAAAGTGCTCCGCACATAAAGCAGAACCGCAAACCATCGTCGCCCACCGACGGACTGTCTCCCAAGGCAAAGGCGGCCATCGCCGCCAACAGTTCCCGCAAATCGCTGGCCGCCTACCAGGGCTACCAGGCGACGGCTGCCGGAATGAAGCCCACTGTTCCGCCGTCACCGGCTGCATCGGCTTCCACGCCGGCCATCGGCGCCCACCAGCCGGTAAAGCAGGCGCCGATTACGCCGAGCAGCAGCAGCGAGCTGAAGTCAAAGCTGAACGCCAATAAGCAGTAAGTTTCTCCCGCATAGTAGTAAGTAAAAAAAGAGGCTGTCTCACCGAGACAGCCCTTTTTTGTTTGTTGCTTATCACTGGTTATTTCTTCAGCTTCTTTTGCAGGTTTTCATCGAGCGCATCGAGAAATTCCTGCGTATAGAGATAGTGCTCGCCATGCTTGACCTTATTGCCGTGTACACAAACGGCCAGGTCTTTGGTCATTTTACCGCTTTCCACGGTTTCGATACAAACCTGCTCCAGCGCCTGGCAGAAATCGATCAATGCCTGGTTGCCGTCAAGCTTTCCCCTGAATGCCAGTCCGCGGGTCCACGCGAATATCGAGGCGATCGGATTGGTGGAAGTAGGCTTGCCTGCCTGGTGGTCGCGGTAATGACGGGTCACGGTTCCGTGTGCAGCTTCCGATTCCAGCGTTTTGCCGTCGGGTGTTACCAGCACCGATGTCATCAGTCCCAGCGAACCAAAGCCCTGGGCCACCGTATCGCTCTGCACATCTCCGTCATAGTTCTTACAGGCCCATACAAAGTTCCCGTTCCACTTCAATGCGCTGGCCACCATATCGTCGATGAGGCGGTGCTCGTAAACGATGCCTGCCGCTTCGAACGCAGTCTTGAATTCTTTCTGGTAGATGTCTTCAAAAATGTCTTTGAAGCGACCGTCGTATTTCTTCAGAATGGTGTTTTTGGTAGAAAGATAGAGGGGCCATTTTTTGCTGAGTGCCATGTTGAAGCAACTGCGTGCAAAGCCGATAATGCTTTCATCGGTATTGTACATGCACATGGCCACACCATCGCCTTTGAAGTTGAACACTTCAAAAGTCTGCGGCTCACCACCACCTTCGGGAGTAAAGGTCATGGTCAGTTTGCCCTTGCCTTTGATAACCGTGTCGGTAGCGCGGTACTGGTCGCCGAAAGCGTGGCGGCCTACAATGATCGGCGCCGTCCAGTTGGTGACCAGGCGGGGAATATTATTAATCACGATGGGTTCCCTGAATACGGTTCCGTCGAGAATATTCCGGATCGTTCCGTTGGGGCTCTTCCACATTTGCTTCAGGCTGAACTCTTTTACGCGGGCTTCGTCGGGCGTAATGGTAGCGCATTTGATCCCTACGCCGTATTGTTTGATGGCATTGGCGGCGTCTATCGTTACCTGGTCGTTCGTTGCATCGCGGTGCTCGATACCGAGATCGAAATATTTGATATCAACATCCAGGTACGGAAGGATTAATTTGTCTTTGATGAACTGCCAGATGATCCTGGTCATTTCGTCGCCATCCAGTTCCACCACCGGGTTGGCTACTTTGATCTTACTCATAGCGGGTTGATTTTTTATGGAAGTCTGCAAACCTAAGTGAAATGAGGAATAAAAACAATGTAAAATATTTGCTGCCGAGGCGGGCCGGTATTACACATTCACCACCAATACGGGGATGTGCAGCTCATGCCGCACCTTGTTGATGGTATCCCCGTACACCAGGTCGGCCACGGCGCGATGGCGGTGCGCGCCCATGATCAGCAGGTCGGCATGCTCTTGCTGCGTGAAGCGTACAATACCGGCCTGCCGCGACTCATGGCCGAGGCAGGCGATGGCGGTATAGCCGAGCGCGTTCAGCTCGGCCACATACTGGTTTAGCTGGCGGGCATCCTGTTGCGACTCAAGATCTTCGCTGGCGGTGCCGTAAAACCGGGCAGTCACGCTTTCCACGATGTGGATCAGTACCAGGGTGGCGCCCGGTTTTGCCTGCGCCATGGCATGCGACAGCAACTGGCTGTCGTGCCGGCTGAATTCAAGTGCAATGGCCACCCGTTCGTAAACGGGCAGCGACAACGGTTGCAGCGACCGCAGCCCGCTGTGAATGGCGACCTGTTTCTGCCGGCGTTTTTTTGCCAGCAGCGGCTGCACGATCACGATCAGCAGTAATACCAGCAGCAATATAATTCCCACCACGATCAGCGCTTTTATCCAGCCGGCATGGTCGCCCTGCAAAAAAACGGTGGCTTCGGCCAGTACCATCCGCAGGTTAAGATAGGTGAGCACCGCCGCTACGATCCAGGCGGCGGCGGCTACATAAGGTTTGATGCGCAATTCGCCCATTTTCTCTTTATCGCTCACAAAATGTATCAGGGGAATAACGGCGAAACCCAGTTGAAGGCTTAATACCACCTGGCTCAGCACCAGCATGGCATCGACTTCTGTATCGCCGAAATAGTAAATGACCAGTATGGCCGGCACCACTGCCAGCAAACGGGTGAGCAGCCGGCGCAGCCAGGGATTGATACGAAGCTGCAGGTAACCCTCCATCACGATCTGCCCTGCGAGGGTGCCGGTAATGGTGGATGATTGTCCCGCGGCGATCAGCGCGATTGCGAACAGGGTGGGAGCGAGCTTCGATCCCAGCAGGTTGTCGAGCAGGCGATGCGCGTCTTCTATTCTCGCTACATCGGTTTGCCCGGTCTTATGAAAGGCCGCAGCAGCCAGCACCAAAATAGCGGCGTTTACGAAAAATGCAAGGTTCAGGGCGATCGCGCTGTCGATCACGTTCATTCGGATGGCCTTCCGCTTGCCTTCTACGTCGTTCCTGATCTTCCGGGTTTGCACTAGGGCCGAATGCAGGTAGAGGTTGTGCGGCATGACGGTGGCGCCGATGATGCCGATGGCGATATAAAGGGCCGTTTCATTGGGAATGTCCGGTACCAGTCCGCGCACCACTTCACTCATTACCGGTTTAACGAGTATCATTTCTACGAGGAACGAAATCGAAATGACGGAGATAAGGCCGATGATGAACAGCTCCATTTTGCGCATGCCCAGCTTCTGCAGCCATAACAATAAGAAGGTATCGAAAATGGTAATGGCTACGCCAGCCATGAGGGGCAGGCCGGTGAGCAGGTGAATGCCGATGGCCATGCCCAGCACTTCGGCAAGGTCGGTGGCTGCAATAGCGATTTCGGCCAGCAGGTACAGCAGGAAGTTCACCGCCGGCGGAAATGTTTCGCGGTTGGCCTGCGCCAGGTCGCGGCCGCGAACAATGCCCAGCCGGGCCGACAGGCTTTGCAGCAGCAGGGCCATGAGGTTGCTCATCAGCAGCACCCACAGTAATGTATAACCGAACTGGCTGCCGCCCTGCAGGTCGGTGGCCCAGTTGCCGGGGTCCATATACCCAACGCTCACCAGGTAGGCAGGCCCTAAAAAGGAAAGGATCCTTTTCCAGAATGATTTGTGCCCGGTGGTGTCGATCGTGTTGTGAACCTCGCTTAAGGAAAGGTCGTTATGCCGTGGTTGTGGTGTCATACGCAACAAAAAGATTGGCGGCCAGCAGTTCGCTGATCGTGAAAACGGGCCGGTTGGGAATACTGATTTCAAGGGTCTGGTCAAACTCAAAGCGGCGGTTCACGGCCAGTTTGGTGCCGATGCCGATATGGTGGTGCTTGAGGAGGTCGAGCATCGCGGTCGACTGGTTGCTGACGCTGATAACGGCCGCCTGTTTTCTTACAGGGAGATCGATGAGGGAGGTCTGCTGCACCAGCGGCATGCTGCCCTGGGCGTCGGGTATGGGGTCGCCATGGGGGTCGGTACGCGGGTTTCCGAGGAAATGGTCAAGCCGATCGATCAGCTTGGTGCTGCTGATGTGCTCTAGTTCTTCGGCGATCTCATGCACTTCTTCCCAGCCGAATGCCAGCTTTTCCACCAGGAAGTACTCCCAAAGACGGTGCTTGCGGATGATCTGCAGTGCCACTTTCTTACCCTCGGCCGTAAGCCTGACGCCCCGGTAAGGCTGGTACTGCAACAGCTTTTGGGTTTTCAGCTTTTTGAGCATATCTGTCACCGACGCAGCGCTGGTGTTTAGCTGCCGGGCAAGAGCGTTGGTGCTTACGACCGAATCATCTTGCTGAAGGTGGAAAATCGCTTTCAGGTAATTCTCTTTGCTGGGTGAATATTTCAATCGACCTAAAATTATATTTAGACAAATCTAAAAAAAAATATTTTCAAAACCCAGCCGCTTAGCGAAAACACCCTATTTTAGCGATTCACGGAAAAATCTGGTATGCTTCGACGCTCCCCGGTTCTATGGTTGTTTTTCTTGGTGGTATTGGCTGGTTGCTCGCAGAAAAAAAAACAGTTGACGGATGACAGCACGGTAACCGTAAAAGAATTCATTGAGTTTTTCCCCGAACTGCCCCTGCCCGTTCAACTGGCAGATTCTTCTCTTACCAAAAAGCCCGGCGATTCGCTTCGCATTGGCAATAAAATATTTTCCCAGTTTGTTCCCGATTCTGTCACCCGCCTGCTGGCTGTAAAGGGCGTTCGTCCGCAGTTGTTCCCCATCGGCAAGGTAACCGTTGCCGACGGCGAAACCTACCTCTTCGTGCGGTCGTTTGCCGGCGCCAAAAAAGCGGCGCTGGCGCTGGTGTTCGACAAAGACAGCTTTGTGACAGCGCTGCCCCTGCTCAGCCTGTCTGCCGCGCCGCGGGCCAATGACCTGTCATCGGCCGTTATGGATGCCCGTTACACCATTGCGCTTAACCGCCAGCAGGTAGCTGCCGACGGTCGGCTGACCTATAACAAGAAAGTATATGTATATAATACGGAAGGCCTGTTTACGTTAATTCTCACGGAATCCAATGCCGCCGCTACCGGCGCGAACACGGAACTACTCAACCCTGTTGATACCCTGCTGGCCTCTCATAAGCTGACAGGCGATTACCGGCAGGATAAGAGGAACCTGGTGTCGATACGCGACGGCAGCAAACCTGGCCGGCTGCTTTTCTTCATTCATTTTGAGAAAGACGGAGGCGCCTGTAAGGGCGAGCTAAAGGGAGAGATGTCGATCACCGGCAATCACAGCGGCCGTTTTACCGAGAACAACGGTACCTGCGCCATAGAGTTTACTTTCAGCGGCAATACGGTTCGCCTGAAAGAGCTGGAGGGCTGCGGCTCGTACCGGGATATCAAATGTTTTTTTGAAGGCAGCTATATAAGAAAAAACAAGCCGGCCCCTGCCGGCAATAAGAAAAAGAAATAAACGCTTATGAGTTTCATGAATTTCAAGGTACCCTACCATTCAGATGAGTATTCAAAGAAAGTAGCCTATTTTTCGATGGAGTTCGCCGTTCAGCAGCCGTTAAAGATATACAGCGGCGGCCTGGGCTTTTTATCGGGCTCGCACCTTCGCAGCGCCTATGAATTGCGGCAAAACCTGATCGGCATCGGTATTCTTTGGAAATACGGATACTACGACCAGGCCCGGAACCAGGACCAGACCCTGCAGGTGACCTGGATGGAAAAGATCTACAGCTTCCTGGAAGATACCGGTATCAAATTCCAGATATCCATTCACGACCACCCTGTATGGGTGAAAGTGTTTTACCTGAATCCAAGCACATTTGAAACAGCGCCGCTTTTTTTGCTGAGCACCGACCTGCCCGAAAACGACTATGTATCGCAAACCATTACGCATCGTTTGTACGACGCAAACGTAGCCACTAAGGTGGCGCAGTTCATCCTGCTGGGTGTGGGCGGCGCAAAGCTGCTCGACGAGATGAACTACAATCCCGAAGTCTATCACCTGAACGAAGCGCACGGCATCAGTGCCGGCTTCTACCTCTACCAGAAGTTCAACAAGAACATTGAAGAGGTGAGGAAGCGGCTGGTATTTACCACCCACACACCTGAAGAAGCGGGCAACGAAAAGCACGATATTTATTTGTGCCAGAAGATGAGTTATTTCTGCGGGTTGTCGCTCGATGAGGTGCGCGCGCTGACGGGTATCCGCGACGACCAGTTCAACCATTCGCTGGTGGCGCTCCGTTTTGCCCGCGTTGCCAATGGCGTATCGCAGTTGCATGGGGAAGTGTCCAGGGCCATGTGGGGGAAATATGACGGTATCTGCGAAATCAAATCGATCACCAATGCGCAGAACTGGCGTTTCTGGGCCGACAAGCAATTGTACCGTGCCATGGAAGAAGGCAACGATTATGGATTCGACGACCGCAAGAGGTACCTGAAGAAAAGGGCTTTTGATATTGTGGCCGACCAGACAGGCAAGCTCTTCAAACCCGATGTTTTTACGATCGTGTGGGCGCGCCGTTTTGCCGGCTATAAAAGAGCAGAGCTCATCACGCGCGACCATGCGCGTTTCGTGGAGCTGATGGGCAGCACCAAGTACCCGGTGCAGATCATCTGGGCGGGCAAGCCCTATCCCATGGATTACCCGGCCATCAACGATTTCAATCACCTGGTGCACCTGAGCCGCCAGTTCCCGAATATGGCAGTGTTGGTGGGATATGAGCTGGCCCTGTCGAAACGCCTGAAGCAGGGCGCCGATTGCTGGCTCAACAACCCACGCGTACCCCGCGAGGCGAGCGGTACCAGCGGTATGACCGCAGCCATGAACGGCGCGGTGAACTTCAGCACCGATGATGGCTGGATACCCGAGTTCATCAACAATGGCAACAATGGTTTTGTAGTGCCCAAGGCCGACTACATGAATATGAATACGCACGAGCAGGACGAATACGACCTGAATCAACTGTACGAGATCTTACAAAACCAGATCCTGCCGCTTTATTATGAAAACCGCGCCACCTGGCGGCAGGTCGTGAAAAACGGCATGCGCGATGTGCGGTACCAGTTTGAAAGCAACCGGATGGCGCACGAATATTATACGCTTATGTACAATGCATGATTTTTCAAATAAGGCACTAAAATGCAGAATCGACTGATCGCCAGTCGATTCTGCATTTTAAGCCGGTATGAATAATATTTCGCGCCGGCCGGCGTTTTAAGAGGAATAAATCCCCCCTATATGAAAGCGCTCATAGTTGGTCTTTCACTTGCATCGTCGTTGGCTTTCCAGCCGGATCCCGCGAAAAAGACCGAAAAAAATCTTCCTCCCATTGCCCATGCAGGCCAGGACCTGACGATTTCCGTTACAGATTTTGCACAATTGGATGGCACGGCCAGCGTGGAGCCCGACGGACTTATATCAAGGTACCGGTGGACGCAGGTAGCGGGCAAACCGGTGACCATTTCCAATCCTTATGCCGCCATTTCCGCGATTGAAGGCGCCACCGCCGGCGAATACGTTTTTCGCCTGGTAGTGACCGACGAAAAAGGAAGCAGCGGTATTGATGAAGTGAAGCTGACAATTAAATGAATATAGGTTTGAGGTTTGAAGTGGCTGCCGCATGCGGGGATGACTTGTATTTGCCAGCCTACCTGCGGGAACGGTCTTTTCGTTTCTCGCAGAGGTGCTAAATTTTTCACGCAAAGCCCGCAAAGGAGCAAAGACGCCAAGGATTTTTTATCCGTTTTGGCGTCTTTGCTCCTTTGCGGGCTTTGCGTGAACCAAATGCCTGCCTACTTCACAATTTCCAGCAGTTCCACGTCGAAGATCAGCGTGGAGCCGGGTGCAATTTGAGCACCGGCCTGGTTATCGCCATAGGCGAGATCGGCGGGAATGAAAAGTTTCCACTTGCTGCCTACCGGCATTAGTTGAAGGGCTTCCACCCAGCCTTTGATAACACCGTTCACGGGGAAATCGATGGGCTGGCCACGGTCTACCGAACTGTCGAAAACAACGCCGTTGATCAGCGTTCCGTGGTAATGGCATTTGACCTTATCGGTCAATGCAGGCTTGGGGCCGTCGCCCATTTTCTCCACCAGGTATTGCAACCCGCTGGGTAATTCCACTACACCGGGTTTCGTTTTGTTGGCAGCGAGAAATTGCCGGCCGGCTTCTCTGGCGGCGGCCGATTTTTCTTTCTTTAATTGTTGCAGGTAATTTGAAATACTCATATTCATTTGTTCTTCACTCATTAAGGTAGGGCGGCCTTTCATGGCATCGTTCAGCGCGGCGCTTACACAGTTCGTATTTACGGAAGTAATTCCCTGTTCTTTGTAAAAGCTGGCCAGGCTCATACCGATGGCATAGCTCACCGAATCGTTCGCGTTTTTCAGCAAGGGCACGATCGAAGGCTTTGTCTTGACCGGCGCTTGCTTCGATTTGGAAGAGGTCTGCGCCGGGAGACTTGCGGCGAGCAGCAACAAACCGGCGCCAGCCATCAATGGTTTCATCATAGAATCTAATTTTAGGGCACGAAATTAACATAAATACTGGTTTATTAACCGGTTTCGGACACTGGAATACTATTATTTTGCGCCCGGTCGTTTACCTAAAAAGCAACTACCTATGCGAAAACTATTTTTTACCCTGGGCATTTGCAGTGTGCTGGCCTCGGGTTGCACCGCGCAGAACAATGGCGGTTCCATTCTTAAAAAAGCAGGCGATATACTGGGCGGTGCATCCGGCCAGGGTACGGGCCTGTCATCCGACGAAATCATTGCCGGTCTTAAAGAAGCGCTTACTCTCGGTGCACAGAAAAGCGCCGACAAGTTGTCAATGACCGACGGCTTTTTTAAAGATGCCGCCGTTAAAGTGCTGATGCCCGAAGAAGCGCAGAAAGTGGAATCGAAACTGCGGGCCATCGGTATGGGGAAGCTGGTCGACGATGCGATTTTAAGCATGAACCGGGCCGCTGAAGAAGCGTCCAAATCGGCAGCGCCGATTTTTGTGAATGCGGTAAAATCGATGAGCGTGCAGGATGCGCTGGGCATTCTTCGCGGAACCGATACTGCCGCCACCGGATATCTCCGCAAAACAACCACTTCGCAACTGACGGCGTCTTTCCGCCCGGTCATTGAGCAGGCCTTGCAAAAAACCGGTGCTACCAAATACTGGAAAGACGTATTCGATACGTATAACAAATTTTCGCTGAAACCGGTCAACTCCGACCTCGCGGGTTTTGTTACCGGCAGGGCGATGGACGGTATTTTCCATTACGTGGCCGATGAAGAAAAGAAGATACGGAAAGACCCTGCCGCCCGCGCTACCGAGATACTGAAAAAAGTATTTGGCAGCTAAATCACTCTCCCTTTCATAAACATGGCGGCAGAGGATATATTTGTGCCGCCATGTTGCTTTCTGCTGTTTCCCATTACAAGAATGCCTACGCCGGCTTATCGCGCGAAACCTGGCTGCTGTCGCTGATCATGCTGATCAATCGCAGCGGTACCATGGTGGTGCCGTTCCTGAGCCTGTACATGACCAGCCCGGCCATGGGCTACTCCCTGTCGCAGGCAGGATTTGTGTACGGGTGCTTCGGCGCTGGCTCTTTTGTGGGCGCCTACCTCGGTGGTAAACTCACCGACCGGATCGGTTTTTACAAGGTACAGCTCGTTGCCTTATTGGGCGGCGCAGTGCTGTTCTGGCTGTTGGGCCACATGCATAGCCTTCATTCGATCAGCCTGGTGACCTTCCTGCTGAGCCTGGTGAATGAAGCTTTTCGCCCGGCCAACTCCACGGCGATTGCCTACTATTGCAGTGTTGAGAACAGAACGCGGTCTTATTCGCTCAACCGCCTCGCGGTTAACCTTGGATGGGCGGTTGGCAGCGCTACCGGCGGCGTTATTGCCCGGTTCAGCTATGCCTGGCTTTTCCGGGTCGATGGGTTTACCAACTTTCTTGCCGCCATTTTAATGTGGCTTTTTTTGCGAAACATCGGGAAGACGGTAGCAATGGAAAAAAAATCGTCGGCCGGTGTCATACCCCAGGGCGACTCTGTTTACCGCGACAAGGTTTACCTGTATTTCATTGTGCTGGTCACGATCTTTTCCTGCTGCTTCTTCCAGTTATTCAGCACGGTGTCGGTCTATTTCAAAAAGGAAATGAATTTCTCTGAGCCGGGCATCGGCTTCATGATGGCCTTAAATGGTTTGATCATCGTGCTGGTGGAAATGATACTGGTGTATAAGCTGGAAGCGTATGGCAAGCCTATAAAGATCATCTCCTGGGGCGTTATGGTCGTAGCCCTGTACTACCTGGTGCTTGCCATCGGCCCTGTCAGGTACTGGATGGCTGTTTCGCTGGCCGTATTGATCACCATCGGCGAAATACTGGCCATGCCTTTTATGAACAGCTTCTGGATAGCGCGAAGCAGGAACCACAACCGGGGTGAATATGCAGCCCTGTTTACCATGGCCTGGTCAACCGCGCAAACCATCGGCCCGTTTTTAACGGCGCAACTGGCAGATGCCACCAGCTTTCGGTTTACCTGGCTGGTAGTCGGGCTCATTTGCGCCGCTACCGCCTTGTTATTTCGCTTTTCACGCCAGTTCGCTTAACTCCAGCCAGCGCATTTCTTTTTCTTCCAGTTCATTGCTTATTTCCGTCAGCCGCCCGGCAATGGTCTGCATTCTTTCATAACCGGTATTGCCTGTGCTCATTTCGGCAGCCAATACCGATTTTTCTTCTTCCAGGCCGGCAATCTCTTTTTCAAGCAACTCAAATTCCCGTTTTTCCTTGAACGACATTTTCTTCCTGGCCTCGGGCGCCGGCTCTGCCGTCTTTGCCGCGGCTTCCTCTCTTTTGGCGACCGAGGTGGGCTCCTGTTCTTTAAGCCAGTCGCGGTATTGTGAATAATTGCCCGGGAAATCCCTGATCATTCCATCGCCTTCAAATACAAAAAGATGCTCCGCCAGCCTGTCCATAAAATACCGGTCGTGCGATACGATCAAAAGACAGCCCTGGAATTCGGAAAGAAAATTCTCGAGCACCGAAAGGGTAGGAAGGTCGAGGTCGTTGGTAGGTTCGTCGAGTATCAGGAAATTCGGGTTTCGGAAAAGAATGGTCAGGAGCAACAGTCTTTTCTTTTCGCCACCGCTCAACTGGCTGATATAGCTGTATTGTTGTTCGGCGTTGAAGAGAAACAGTTGCAGGAACTGCGCCGCATTCAGGCTGCCGCCGCCCGCAAGCGGAAAGCTCTCCGCAAACGTTTTCACATATTCGATCACCCGCATGTCTTCTTTCCATTGCAGGCCGGCTTGCGAATAATAGCCAAATACAACGGTATCGCCAATATTCACTTTGCCGCTGTCGGGTGCTTCGCTGCCCTGCAGAATGGATAGAAAAGTCGATTTGCCCACGCCGTTCTTTCCTACCACGCCGATGCGCTCTCCTTTTTTGAACGTATAGTCGAAGCCTTTTAAAATGGACTTTTCGCCGAACGACTTATACAGTTTTTTCAATTCGATCACTTTGCCGCCCAGCCGGCTCATTTTCAACTGCAGCTCAAGCTGCTGTTCATCCAGCCGCTGTTTTGCCTTTGTTTCCACACCCTGGAAACGATCGATCCTGCTTTTTGATTTGGTGGTTCTGGCCCTCGGCTGCTTTCGCATCCATTCCAGCTCCTTCCTGTAAAGGTTCTTCGCTTTGTCAATCGTGGCGGCCTGCTGCTCTTGCCGGGCCGCTTTTTTCTCCATGAAATTTTCGTAGTCGCCCTTATATACATAGAGCCCTTCATCGTCGAGCTCCCAGATCTCGTTACATACATCGTCGAGAAAATAACG
The DNA here is from genome assembly GCA_029778965.1 of Bacteroidota bacterium. Taxonomy (GTDB): domain Bacteria; phylum Bacteroidota; class Bacteroidia; order Chitinophagales; family Chitinophagaceae; genus Flavihumibacter. Next base: position 4,943 of record JAKPBL010000538.1, on the reverse strand, counting down.
GTCGTGCGTAACCAGCAGCAGGGTGAGCTTTTCCTGGTTCAGGTAGTGTTCCAGCCATTCAACGGTTTCCACGTCGAGGTGGTTGGTGGGCTCGTCCATGATGAGCAGGTTGTGCTTGTGCTCAAAGCCGATATCGATCAATGTGCGGGCCAGGGCAACCCGTTTTTTTTGTCCGCCGCTCAATGGTCCCACCGGCTGGCTTAAATGATGGATATTGAGCTTTCCCAATATCTGTTTCACTTTGGCGTCGAAATCCCAGCCACCGGTTTCATCCATCCGCACGATAGCAGCGTTCATCATGTCGCTGTTTTCCGACTCGCTTGCCAGCTCAAAAGCCTTAATGGCGTTGAGCGTGGGGTGTTCATGGTGGAAAATATTGTCCAGCACCGACCAGTCATCGCGGAACACCGGTTCCTGGTCGAACAGCGCCACCGTAACGTCTTTGTGTATCCAGCATTTGCCTTCATCGGCCACTTCTCTGCCTGCCAGAATCCTCAGCAGGGTCGATTTACCCGATCCGTTCCGGGCTACCAGGGCAATTTTGTCACCTTCCTCGATGTGAAAAGAGATATTCTTGAAAAGAGGTTTGGTGCCATAACTCTTGGTTAATCCCTCAACAGAAACATAATGCATGGCGCAAAGATAAGCATGGCGCAATTTTTTATTTACTGCATATTTGTATTGATTGTATGAAGCAAACCAGCGTTTTTATGCCGGTGCTGTTCCTGGTCCTGCTGTTGCCGGGTTCCATGACGGCGGTGGGCCAGCGGGTGAGACCCGATACGGCGTATATCCGTTTATACGACTCGTTATTGACCGGTCGGTTCTATTTCTCGCAGAAATATACCACCGTCAATTTTCGAAGCGAGGATCACCGGCTGAAGTACCTGCCCAACACCACTTTCAATGTGGGTGTCGGTGTTACTTACCGGTCGTTTACCCTAAACCTGGCCTACCGGGCGCCGGTGCTGAACAACGACGACGAGAAGGGCCGTACGAAATACCTCGACCTGCAGGCGCATATTTATCGCCGGCGCTGGGTCGTTGATTTTTACGGACAGAATTACCGGGGATATTATACCGACGCCATAGCTTATCCCGGCGTAGCGCCAGCCGAATGGTATGTGCGGCCTGATATCCGGCTGAACCTGTACGGGCTGGCTGTTTACCGCCTGACCAATGGCAACCGTTTTTCTTTTGCAGCGCCGTTTATGCAAAACGAATGGCAGCTTCGCTCTGCAGGTACCTGGCTGTATGGCGCCGAGTTGCACGGCGCGGTAATAAGGGCCGACAGCAGTTTTGTGCCGAGGGCGAAGGAAAACGATTTTTCACAGCGTAATATCGACAACATAAAATGGCTGCAGGCCGGCCCCGGTGGCGGCTATGCCTATACGTTAGTGATAGCCCGTCATTTTTTTGTAACAGCGGCGGCTACCGCAAATCTGCACCTGGGGCTGGCAGAAACCCGAACCGGCGACGAGGCGCATACCCGTTTCACCCTGAGCCCGGGTTTTATTTTCAGGGGGGCAGCGGGCTACAACAGCGACCGGTGGATGGTTTCGTTCACCAATACACCCAATCGGCTGGCACTGCGTAACCTGGGCTGGAGCGACCCGGCTATTTTCAGCACGGGTAATTATCGCTTTAATATTGCCCATAGATTTGTGCCGGGACCGCGTTTGAAGCGTCGGCTCCGGGTGCTCGATCCCAAACACTAACATCATGTCGAAAAATAAATCAAGGCCGGTACTCGTTCGCCTTTTAGTATTACCGGTATTGCTGCTGCTGGCGGTGGCCGTTCGGTACGCCTGGACTGCCTTGCCCATTATTTCAGGATACAGCGCCAAGATGGCCTGCAGTTGCAGTTTCCTGGCGGGCAGATCGCTTGCCTCGGTAAAAGCTGAGGAACTGGGCAGCGGCCCGTTGCGCCTGGCGTCTATTTCCCGCAACGATAACGACAGTTCGGTGACCGCATCGGTTTTCGGCCTCGCCCGCCGGAAAGCGATCTATCGCGCGGGGCTTGGCTGCACGCTGGTGACGGGTATAACGGAAACGGATATCCGAAAACAGCCACTGCCGGCTTTTGCTGCTCCTGTTGCGGCCGACAGCAATTGGTGGCCCGCGGGCGACCGCCTGCCCGATACCCTGCCTGCCGGCGTAGACAGGCAGCGCCTCAACACGGCTATCGGCAAAGCCTTCCAGGAAAAAGATACTACCCACCCCGTGCGTACCAGGGCTGTGCTGGTCGTATATCGCGGTCAACTGGTCGGCGAGGCTTATGGCGACGGCTATACGGCTTCCATGCCTTTGCTGGGCTGGTCGATGGCCAAGAGCATAACGGGCGCCCTGACGGGGGTACTCGTAAAAGACGGCCGGCTCGATCCGCCGGCGCCGGCGCCGGTGGCTGCCTGGCGTTCGGCTGCTGATGGCCGTGAGAAAATAACACTGAAAGACCTTTTGCAACAGGTGAGCGGCCTTGATTTTGAAGAGAAATACACGAAACCCACCGATGCCACCAATATGCTCTACAAGGCGGCCGACATGGGTGGGTTTGCCGCCGCCCGCCCCTTGCGCGATGCCCCGGGCTCGAAGTTTTATTATTCCAGCGGCAATTCGAATATCATCGCAGGCATCGTTCGTCAAACAGTAGGCGAAAAAGAGTATTACCTGTTTCCGCAGCAGCGGCTGTTCCATCCCGCCGGTATCCGGTCGATGGTGCTCGAGCCCGATGCGAACGGCACCATTGTCGGTTCGTCGTATGCTTTTGCCACGGCGCGCGACTGGGCGCGCTTTGGCCTCCTGTACCTGAACGACGGTGTTTGCAACGGCGTCCGCATTTTACCCGAAGGCTGGGTCGGTCAAACTGTTACGCCCGTTCCCGTTGCGCCGATGCATGAATATGGCTACCAGTTTTGGCTGAATGCGGGCGGTCGCTTTCCCGCGCTGCCATCCGATATGTATTATGCAGACGGGTATGAAGGGCAGTACGTGGTGATCATTCCTTCGAGAAACCTGGTGCTGGTTCGCCTGGGACAAACCGCCGGCGAAGGATTTAACTTTTCTGCTTTTGTAAAAAGTATGCTCGATGCCCTGCCTTCGTCTTAAAGGCGGTACAACTGGATGCAGACGGCATTGGGAACGGAAATGCGCTGGCCCGTTGCCGTTAGTAAGCCCGTATGCTGGTCGCGCCTGAACACTTCAATAAAATCGTCGTTCTGACCGCCCACGAGCAGCCAGTTGCCGTCGGGACTGATTACGAAATTGCGCGGGTTTTTGGTGGCCACCGCCTGGTTGTGAATGCGGGTAAGGGCGCCGGTTTGGTTATCGACGCTAAAGATCGCAATATCGTTCGCCTCAAACCGGTTGGAAGCATATACAAAGCGGCCATCGGGTGAAATATGGATGTCGGCGCTTCCCCGTCGGCCGGCATAACCTTCGGCGTGTGCATCGACCCGGCCGGTGGACGACATGTTGCCCTTGTTATAATTCCATGAGCTGACATACCCCGACATTTCTTCCACCAGGTAAAACCATTTGCGGTTGGGATGGAAAACCAGGTGCCGCGGGCCGCTGCCGGGCACAGTTGTACCTGACTTCGGTGAAGCGGCCAGCAAAGGATTGCTCTTCGCTGTTTCCTGGAATTTATATGCATATACTTTATCGAGGCCCAGGTCTGATACCAGCAGGTAATCCTCCTGCGGGTCGAATATGGTGCTGTGCACATGTGGCGTGGATTGCCTCGACGTATCAACGCCTTTGCCCGTATGCTGGATGGTTTGATAAACATCGGTGAGTCCGCCATCGGGCGCCAGTTGGTAAGTCGTCAGGTTGCCGCCGGTATAGTTGGCCGATATCACCCATTTATTCTTTCCTGAAACGGTTACATAACAAGGCGCATCGCCCAGGGCCGGTTTCTGGTTGATAAACTGCAGCCGGCCCGACGAGGGGTCGATCGAGAAAGCGCTGATGGTAGCGTGAGCGCCTTCGTTTTCGTTGACGGCATACAGGTTCTTTCCGTTTTTGCTCACGGCTACATACGAAGGATTGGAAACACCTTTAGCTATATCGATCGGCCTCGCCTGCCCGCTGGCGGCATCGAATTCAAATACATAAATGCCTTCGCTGGCGCCGGATGTATAGGTTCCCACGAACATCCGGTAGCGCTGGGCGCCGGCTTGTAAACAGGTGATCAGAAGTAAGCCCGATAAGAGTGTAATAAATCGCATGACGAGGTTTTAGGCAGTCAGGTAAATCAGTAAACTAATGGCTAAAGCTAAAAAAAGCACGAGAAACCCCTGGTATTTATTCCACAGGTACTCTTTTTTCTGCTTTCGCTCAAAACCGGCCAGTAAAGCCGTTTCCGATGGATAGCCGGCTGACAGGAGGGTAAGCTTCGGCAAAACCTCGGCCAGCAGCGGGTAGGGCAGTAGTGCGGCGGTATGTATCGTTGACTTGAAAAACTGCTCTTTTTCGGTGGCCGTGGCGCCTTCATTCATGATCTGTAGGTGACGGTCGTTCAGCAATTGCAGCAGGCGGTGCCTGAGCGCTTCCTGGTCCATCCGGAACAGGTCCATCTCATGCCATTCCCGGTCGAGCTCCGCCGCCTGCCGAACCAGGTCGCCCGCAACCAGCACAAAACGGGGATGCTTTTCATCGGGATGCAGGCGCTTTCTTTTTTCGTGGTATTCGCTGCGGGTAACGGGGTTCGACAAAACCGTGTAGGCTTCGCTGACTTCCTGGAAGTGATGCCGGGCAAAAGGACTTGCGTGGTTGCGGTCGGGGTGGTAGCGCATGGCCAGCTTCCGGTAAGCTTTTTTGATATCTCCGGCCGATGCATCGGCCGGCAGCTCCAGTATTTCGTAATAATCCTTTAGCGTCATCGGTGTTTTACGAAGATAACAAACCGCTATTTTTGCTGGTTAAAACAAGAAAGCCTGTTTAAA
>JAKPBL010000536.1 GCA_029778965.1 Bacteroidota bacterium | reverse complement strand
GTTATCGACCTGGCGCCGGGTATTTCGCCCGACATCACCATCGATGCTTTGTACGCATTCACCGATTGCGAAATAAGCATCTCACCCAATGCCTGCGTTATCGTCGATCATCGCCCGCGCTTCCTCAGCGTTCACGAGCTGCTGACCACTTCGGCCGATATGACGAAAGACCTGTTGCGGCGGGAACTGGAGATCAGGCTGGCCGAACTGCAGGAAAAGTGGCATTATACTTCGCTGGAAAAAATATTCTTCGAAGAAAAGATCTACAAAGAGCTCGAAAAGAAACATGAAACCTGGGATAAGGTTATCGCCGCCATCGGTAAAGCATTTGAACCTTTTGCCAAAAAGCTGAAAAGGGCGGTTACCCGCGAAGACATCCTCAAACTAACGGAGAAGCCTGTACGCCGTATTTACCGGCTTGACATCGAAGAGCTCAATGCCCAGATCAGGCAACTGGATGCAGACATAAAGCAGGTAAAGCACGACCTGGGGCACCTGGTTGAATTCGCGATTGCCTATTTCGAAGGGCTGCTGAAGAAATATGGCAAGGGGCGTGAGCGCAAAACCGAGATCCGGCCTTTTGAAGCCATCCAGGCAAAGCAGGTGGCCATCGCCAATACCAAGCTGTACATAAGCCGGGCCGACGGTTTCATTGGAACCGGTTTGAAAAAAGACGAGTTCCTGCTCGATTGCTCCGACCTCGATGACATTATCGTGTTTACCCGTCGTGGGCTTATGAAAGTAGTGCGAGTAGGGGAGAAAGTGTATATCGGCAAAGACATCATACACGCCGCCATCTTTCAGAAAAACGATGAGCGCACTACCTATAACATGATCTATGCCGACGGCGCAACGGGCACCAGCTACGCAAAGCGGTTCAATGTAACGGGTATAACCCGCGATAAAGAGTACGATCTTACCCGCGGGAATGACAAAAGCAAAGTCCATTATTTCAGCGTCAACCCGAATGGCGAAGCCGAGTCGGTGGTGATCACCCTCAGCCCGAACTCAAATGCGCGGATAAAGCAACTCGACTTCTATTTCGAAGAGCTGGAGATCAAGGGTCGCTCGGCCATGGGCAACCAGGTGACTAAATACCCGGTCAAATCGGTTAAGTTCAAAGAAGCCGGCCGGTCAACCCTCGACGCTATCCGGCTTTGGTTCGACGATAAGTTTGGAAGACTGAATACGGAAGAAAAAGGCATCAGTCTTGGCACGTTCGACGGCACCGAGAAGCTCGTTGTGTTCTACACCGACGGTAGCTATGAGCTGACCGATCTCGAAATGACGCAGCGCTTCGACCCTGAAAAGATCCTTCTGCTGGAAAAATTCGATCCCGCCAGAACCATAACGGCCATATACCTCGACGCAGATAAACAGCAATACACGGTGAAGCGGTTCCATATCGAAACCAGCACGCTTCAGACCCGGTTCCTGTTTATCAAAGAAGGAAAAGGCAACCAGTTGGAACTGGTCAGCACCGATCCCAAGCCCACGCTTGTGGTTACTGCCGGCCGGGGCGCCCAGGCGCGCACGCAAAAGATCCGCATAGCGGAACTGGTAGACGTTACCGGCTGGAAAGCGGTGGGCACCAAGGTGGCCGATTTTACCAAAAGCACCGAGCTGGAATGGGAGCAAAAAGAAGGGACCCAGAAGCAATTGTTCTAGGTCCCTTGATATCGTTGATAGGTCCTTACCGGGTTGGTTTCTTTTTCTGCCTGATCCGCACACTGCCGTTTTGCGAGAAGTTACTGGTAAGAAATACTTCCTGGGGGGTATCGCCGTCATATACGACCATCAGCGCGGTATTGGGTGGAATACGGCCCAGATTCTCCGCAAACATCGATACTTCATTGTATTCGCGGGTAGGATCCAGCTTTACGTAAATGGTGGTTGCCTTGGCCGATATCATCTGTTTTTCCAGGAGAGGGGGACCATTCCGGAAAACGGATATGCTGTCGCCGTCGATATCACCGTTGTCGTAAAAGCTGATTCGCACGGAGTCTGATATTACTTCCAGATCATTGGTTACCACATTCTGGCGCTGTTTAAAGCGGTTTGTCAGCGAGCTGAGGTCGGTCGGCTTGATATTTACCTGCGGGCGCGACAGCCCGGCGGAAGTAACCGCATTTTTGATCTCCGGCCCATCGCCGTCATCTTCCACCACCACGTCTTCGATCGAAGGCTGCCATAGTTTTTTGGCCACACCGTCGTTGATGACCGAATCTTTTTCCACCAGCGAATCGAGCGAGAACAATACCCTTAATTCGGGACAGAGATATTTATATTTTCCATCAGACATAAAGTTACCCCGCACAAAAGAACCTACTTTAGATACCCGCAGGGTGCCTTCGAAACTCATGCTGCAGGTTACGCCGTCTATGGAATTTGCCTTGTAAAAAACCACCGGGATATCGGGTATTGATACCCGCCGGGTTTTGGGATCATAAGTGCCTTTCACGTAAAAACTCTGGTAGCCATTCCGGAAATAATACCCGAAAATGCCCTCTACCTTATTTCCTTTTTGCTTGACTACCAGCTCCGTAAGGTAGTTGTTAAACGTGCCATCCAACACCACGTCGGCTTTGCCATACCATGAACCTCCCATGGTTTGGGCGCGGGCATGCAGAGACACGATCAGTAAGGATATCAGAAGAATACGATGCATGGTCGAAAATTAAGCAAATTAACCTTTGGAACGCGCAGAAGAGAATTTTATTTCAAATACCGTTTCATATCCTTTTCTACATCGCGCTTTTTAATGGTTTCGCGTTTATCGTGGACTTTTTTACCCTTACCCAGCCCGATCTCCATTTTAGCCAGGTTTTTTTCATTGAAGAATATTTTCAGGGGAATGATGGTATAACCCTTTTCCTTCATTTTTGCTTCCAGTTTCCGCAGCTCTTTTTTATGCAGCAGCAGCTTCCGCTCCTGGCTAGGCTCATGCCGCTGGGTGGTACCAAAGGCATATTCAGATATATGCAAATTCTTCACATATAATTCGCCCTTGTGGAAATGGCAATAGGCATCGTTAAAGCTGACCTTTCCATTTCTGATCGCTTTGACTTCGGTGCCTACCAATACCATTCCGGCGATATAGGTGGTTTCGAAAAAATATTCGTGGAAAGCCGACCGGTTCCTGAGTTCCAAATTACCTGTTTAGTGTTTGAAAAGCAGCAATAACGTGCCAAGCCGCTCTTTCAGCGCTCTCCGGTCAACAATAAAATCCAGGAACCCGTGTTCCAGCAGGAATTCGCTGCGCTGGAAACCTTCGGGCAGATCGCGTCTGATGGTTTCTTTGATAACCCGCGGGCCGGCAAAACCGATCAGCGCGCCGGGCTCGGCAATGTTGAGGTCGCCCAGCATACCGAAAGAAGCGGAAATACCGCCGAATGATGGATCGGTGAGGAAAGAAATGTATGGAACTCTCGCGTCTGTCAGCTCAGACAGCTTTCCCGATACCTTAGCCATTTGCATGAGCGAAAAGGCACTTTCCATCATGCGGGCGCCGCCCGATTTACAAATGATCATCAGCGGAATGGCATGGGCTACGCAATGGTCGGCGGCGCGTGCGATCCTTTCGCCCATAACCGATCCCAGTGATCCGCCGATAAATTCGAAATCCATACAGGCAATGACAATGTCTTGCCCGTTGATCTGTCCCTTCGCTACCCGGATGCTATCCGTTATATCTGTTTTTGTCCATATTTCGTTCAGTCTTTTTTCGTACGATTTAAGGTCGGTGAAATGCAGAAAATCCTTTGAACGAATGTTCTCGAACATTACTTCGAAACCATTCCCAAACAATATGTCGAAATATTCAGCGCTGCCGATGCGATGGTGATAATTGCACTTGGGGCAAACAAAAAGATTTTCCCGCAACTCGTTCATGGTACAGATGTAGTTGCATCGCGGGCATTTGTTCCAAAGACCTTCCGGCGTTTCTTTTTTTTCGGCCGTGCTGGTGAGGATTCCTTTTTTAATCCGCTTGAACCAACTGGCTTTGGACTCTTCCGCATGCCCTTCTTCTCCTGCCAGGTTAGCATCAAAATCCTCTTCGTGTTGTTGTGCCATGAGCCCGTTTATTTTGGCGGCTAAGATAATGAATCGCAGGAAACCATCAGTTTCGCATCTCTTTAAAGGCGTTGATCAGTCCATTGGTGGATGCATCGTGGCTGGTAACGGCTTCCTGGCCGGTCAGCTCGGGTAAAATACGGTTGGCGAGTTGCTTGCCCAGCTCCACGCCCCACTGGTCGAAGCTGTATATATTCCAGATAACGCCCTGCACAAATATTTTGTGTTCATACAGGGCGATCAGTTGCCCCAGGGTGAAAGGCGTGATCTTTTTCAAAAGAATTGAATTGGTGGGCCGGTTCCCGGTAAAGACCTTGAAGGGCGCTATTTTCTCTATCTGGTCGGCCGTGGCGCCGCTTTTCTCCATTTCGGCTACCACTTCCGCAAGCGATTTGCCGTTCATCAGCGCTTCGGTTTGCGCAAAAAAATTGCTGAGCAGCTTCGGGTGATGATCACCGATAGGATTGTGGCTGATGGACGGTGCAATAAAGTCGCAGGGTATGATCGGCGTGCCCTGGTGAATGAGCTGGTAAAAAGCATGCTGACCGTTGGTGCCCGGTTCGCCCCAGATGACCGGCCCTGTGGCATAGCTCACAGGATGGCCGTTACGGTCGACCGATTTACCATTGCTTTCCATATTTCCCTGCTGGAAATAAGCGGCAAAGCGGTGCATATATTGGTCGTAGGCCAGGATGGCTTCGGTTTGCGTACCGTGAAAAGCGGTGTACCAAAGCCCGGTGAGCGCCATCAGCACCGGAATATTGTTCTCAAAAGCGGTATTACGGAAATGCTGGTCGATGTCGAATGCGCCCCGCAGCAACGATTCGAAATTGTCGTATCCGATGGTGAGCACGATGCTGAGCCCGATGGCGCTCCACAACGAGTAGCGGCCGCCCACCCAGTCCCAGAAGACAAACATATTCTCCTTGTCGATGCCGAATTTTACCACTTCCTTTTCGTTCGTCGATAAAGCCACGAAATGCTTCGCAATGGCCGATTCATCCAACGCCGCCTGCAGGAACCAGTCGCGCGCGGTATGCGCGTTCGTCATCGTTTCCTGGGTGGTAAAGGTTTTACTCGCTACCAGGAACAGGGTTTCTTCGGGATTCACCTGTTTGAGCGCTTCCGCGATATGGGTGCCGTCGACATTCGATACGAAGAAGGGGCGAATATTTTTCCAGTAGGGTTTCAGCGCTTCGGTTACCATATACGGGCCAAGGTCGCTGCCGCCGATACCGATGTTTACAATGTATCTGATGGGTTTGCCGGTATAACCTTTCCATTCGCCGCTGTGCACTTTTTCGGCAAAGCTTTTCATTTGGGCAAGCACCCGCTGCACTTCGGGCATAACATCTTTCCCGTCGGCATATACCGGGTTACCGGAAAAATTACGGAGGGCCGTGTGCAGCACGGCCCGGCCTTCGGTCTGGTTGATCGGCTCGCCCCTGAACATGGAATCAATGGCTTCGCCGAGTTTGGATTCGTTCGCAAGATCGATCAGCAACTTCCAGGTTTCGCCGGTTACCAGGTTTTTCGAGAAATCGATCAGGATATCGCCGTGCCGGCGGGAAAATTTGCCGAATCGTTCCCGGTCTTCTCTGAAAAGGTCGCTGATGCGTACGCCCTTCATATCGCCCGCGTGTGAAACGAGCTCTTGCCAGGCCCTGGTTTGTGTAGTTGCTATAGAAGGAAACATAACTGCTTTATAAGTTGGTTTGGCGGTAAATATACTGGTTACAAGGTATCAATGACCTGCAGGGTGCGGTCGATCATGGCTTCGGTAACATCGAGATGAGTGACCATACGCACCTGGGTGGGAGAGATAGCAGAGCATTTAATATTCTTTTCGCGCAAGCGGGTGGTAAAGCTGGCAGGTGTGTATTTGCCTGCCACAGAAAAGATAAGAATATTGGTTTGCACGGGCATTACTTCAATAACAAATTCTTTGACAGCCAGCTTTTCAGCCAGTATCCGCGCATGATCGTGGTCGCGTTGCAGCCGGTGAATGTGGTTCTCCAGTGCATAAATGCCTGCGGCAGCCATATACCCGGCCTGTCGCATGCCGCCGCCAAATACCTTTCTGACCCGGCGCGCCTGCCTGATATAATCATCATCGCCTATAAGAAGACTTCCCATCGGGCAGCCGAGCCCCTTGTTCAGGCAGATGGAAATGCTGTCGAACAGCCGGCCGTATTCCAACGGGTTTTCGCCGGTGGCTACCAGGGCATTGAACAGACGGGCGCCGTCGAGATGCAGCTTCAGGTTATGGTTTTTACACACCTCCCGGATCGCCTGCATGCCGGCCATTTCATAGCAGGCGCCACCGCCGCGATTGCTGGTATTTTCGAGACATACCAGCGAGGTTCTGGCCTTGTGTACATCATCGGGGTTGATGGCTGCCAATACCTGCGCTGCGTTAATGCGGCCGCGGTCGCCCGGCAGGGCCTTCACCTGCGAACCTGAATTGAAGGCAATACCGCCACCTTCATATATATACACATGCGCCTGCGATTCGCAAATGACCTCGTCGCCCGGCCGGGTATGTACCTTGATACCGATCTGGTTGCTCATGGTACCCGAAGGCGAAAAGAGCGCGGCCTCCCTGCCGAAAAGCTGCGCGGCCATAGATTCAAGTAACTTAACTGAGGGGTCTTCCCCATATACATCATCGCCCACTTCGGCAGTAAACATAGCTTCTTTCATGGCCGCCGTGGGTTTAGTAAAAGTGTCTGAGCGTAAATCGACTATCATCTCCCAAAGATAACCAGGAGATGGATATTTGGTTACCGCTTGCTACTGAGATATGCAATTTCGCAGGGGTTGAGGGGCCGGTTGTACAGGCGGAACTCATCCAGCAAGCCATTAAGCACAGTAAGATCGTCTTTCCACCACGCACCCAAGGTCAGCCGCGCGTTTGTACATCTATTCGAAGTAGTATATCCGGCTGTTTTTGTTGCTTTTAATTGCCCATCTACATATACGTACATTTTCCCATTGTCGAATATACCAATGAAACTATGCCATACATCGTTGACCACCGGTTGAGGGGTAGCAACGGAAATCGACGGATCATAGTGCTGGATGGCAGCACATCCCAAACTGGGCCGTCCTAGTGCAAAGCCGGTGCTCCTTTGTTTGTCAATCCCCGCATTAAGGTGAAATCCTGAAGCGTCTTCAAAACTTGTATGTGAACAAAATGATTGAGGTTTACTATTCTCCCTGCTCTTAAACCACAATGATATCGTGAACTGCTCACTATACAGTTTACCCCCGTCATTTACAAATAAATAGTCATCAACTCCATCAAAAGAGGCAGCGTTATTTGCTCGACCGGCAGCATCGGGGCCAAAACTTACTCCATTCATGGGCGTTAGGTGGTAGCCATTCCCTGAAGCGTCATTGAAATCGCCCGAAAAAGGATAATACACCAGCAAACCGGCGCGGAGACAGGAATCAGTTGCACAAACTGTATCTCTTACAAACAATGTGTCTGTAATGGTATCTTTAACTATCAGAGTATCAGTCTTAATGACTTCAAGGGTGTCGGTCTTGGTTACCTCTCTGATAATCTCTCTAGTACAAGCAGAACCCAGCAACATTGCTGAGATCCAAATTGCCAAGGATAAGGTAAATTTCATTTATCTATAGTTTACGGGCGCTAAAATAGCTTAAAGCATTCTGAAATGCAAGCCCCTTCGTTGTGTATAAAAGGTGGCTAAATATACCGGTAGCGGTCGTCTTTGGCATTTTAGATGTTAAGTAGCCATATATTTGCTACCCGCTAAAATTGGTTCCTGTGCGTTTAAAGAGTTTAGAAATTAAAGGGTTCAAGAGTTTTGCCGATAAAACGGTGGTATTGTTCGACCAGAACATTACGGGTATTGTGGGCCCCAACGGATGTGGTAAAAGCAATATCATCGACAGCATCAGATGGGTAATCGGCGAACAGAAAATCAGCCAGTTACGCTCGGAAAACCTTGAATCGCTGGTGTTTAACGGGTCAAAGACCCGGTCGGCCTCGGGACTCGCCGAGGTAAGCCTCACTTTTGAAAACACCAAAAACCTGTTGCCCACAGAATTCAATACGGTTACCATCACCCGGAAATTCTATAAAAGCGGCGAAAGCGAATACCGCCTCAACGATGTGAGCTGCCGCCTGAAAGATATCCAGAACCTGTTCCTCGATACCGGCGTCAGCACCGACAGCTACAGCATCATC
>JAKPBL010000527.1 GCA_029778965.1 Bacteroidota bacterium | reverse complement strand
CTCGTCTTCACTAAAATGAAAATGAAGCGTATTCAGTTTGTACAATGCCATCAGGTCGATGATGCGCATCAGCTCTTCTTTCGTCTGGAAATTGCGGCCTATGTCCACCATAAGCCCGCGGTATCCAAAGCGCGGCGCGTCTTTGATCGTGTAGGCAGGAATCGCAATCGCCGCTGCAGGCTGCTGCCAGGCTTTTACCGGCACCAGCGCCTTGAGCGACTGGATACCGTAAAAAATACCCGCTGCATCAGCAGCACGGATCACCACCTGTTTGTCGGTAACATCCAGCTCGTAGGCCTCGGGCGCCATGGCCGCCTGTTCCAGGGCAATCACCCGCGTGGCCATCACAAATGCTTTGGCAATGGCCGGTTCCTTTCCGGTCAGTGTTTTAATATCAGCCGCCAGCAGTTTGGCTTCGCGCTCAAAATTTCCCCCATTCAGAATGGCCACCTCTCCGTCGATCGTAAAGCTGCCTGCATTTTTTTGCCAGAACACCGGCGTCGGCAATACGGGTGCAACAGATTCGGCAGGCGCTTCCGTAAAAGCGGCATTGCGGTTGTAAGTATCGGCCGCCGTGCGATAGGTTTCGGTTTTATCGAGGAAGGGCGCGCGGGTCAGGTGCTGCAACGCATATCCTTTATCGGGCTGCTGGTCCCACACGATGTACATGCCGTTGGGCATGCCCGCCTTGTTTAACGTGGCGCCCTCTGTCACATACCAGGTGGTCACCGACTTACCCGCATCGATGCCTTTAAAATCGGCGGTAGGCGCCAGCCTGAACACATCACCGTTCACGTGTGTTACGGCAAGCCCTTCCACCGCTGCGGCCGGCACGCTGTTGCGGGAAGAAGCAAAATAAATCACCCAGCCGGCCGCCGGAAACTTCTTCTTTCCTTTGTTGCTGAGCACAAACTGGTTCTGCGCCTGGTTTTTTTCTTCGAAATTATTGGTCACCAACTGCCACTGGATATGCAGGTCATTCTCGGCAAAAATCTTTTTCTGTTGGGCCATCAGCGGCATTGCCGCCAGCAGGCAAAGGGAAAAAAGCAGCGTTGTTTTCATGTTCTTGATGAAATGTTCAGCATTGATTTTGTAACATTGAAGATATGTCAAAAAGGGTAAGCCGCGCGACCGCATTTCTGCTATGCCTCTCCCTGGCGCCTTTGCTATTGCCGGCGCAAAAACGGGGATGGCTGCGTGGTTCCGGCGGTTATTACCGCCAGCCGGTCGGCCATGAAAAAAGAGCATCATATGCGTTCGACTGGTACGCACCCGTACAGGCGGGCGACAGCCTGCGCCCGTTGGTAATCAACCTGCATGGCGGCGGCTTCAGGCTCGGCAACAAGAGATCGGCCAGCACGCCCTTTTTCAGCAAGGCCTATGCAGCGCATGGCTTCTACTGCGCATCGATCAATTACCGCAAAAGCAATGGGCATCCCCTCCGCAATGCCGACGACCTGCAACAGGCATGTATAGACGCAACAGTTGATCTGGCGGCGGCCGTG
>JAKPBL010000525.1 GCA_029778965.1 Bacteroidota bacterium | reverse complement strand
GCAACGCTGACATTGGTTTGCGGATCAATCACTGTGGCGGCTACTTCGTTCACGACCTTATGTAAGGCATGCGAGCCGCCTATACCCAAAAAGCCCCGGCCATTTCCGTCTGAATTGATATAGATGACCGCTTTTTCCTGCAGCTCTTTCATATTGTCTTCCACGTATTCGGTTGAGCCCAGCAGGGCGGGCTCTTCTCCGTCCCAGGCGCAATAGACCAGCGTGCGTTTGGGTTTCCAGCCGGCTTTTACCATTTCACCAATGGCTTTGGCCTCTTCCAGCACCGCTGCCAGTCCTGAGATGGGATCGTCTGCGCCATATACCCAGGCATCGTGGTGGTTGCCCCTGATCACCCATTCGTCGGGAAATTCGCTGCCGGGTATGGTGGCGATCACATCATAGCAGGGAACGGTTTTCCAGTTGAAAGCAAGCTTCAGGTGAACAGTTGTTTTTCCGCCGCCAACATGGTAGGTAAAGGGCAGTGCACCCTGCCAGCCGGGAGGTGCCACGGGCCCGTCGAGCGATTCCAGCAGGGGCCGGGCATCTTTGTAACCGATCGGCAGCACAGGAATTTTCAACAGGTTTTCGGCTTCAGACCGTTGGATGCGCGGCGCGTTTTCAGTGGCGCCCACACCCGGTGTCAACGGATCACCCGGATAAACCGGCATATCCATCACGCTGCCCCGCTGTACGCCATATTCGTTTTTAAAAGGGCCTTTCGGGTACACATCACCGGCAGCATAGCCGTCGTCTTCCGGATCGGAATAAATGATGCAGCCGATGGCGCCATGCTCCTGCGCCAGCTTGGGTTTAATACCCCGCCAGCTCCTGCCGTATTTGGCGATAACGATCTTGCCTTTTACGTCAACGCCCAGCTTCTCCAGCCATTCGTAATCGGCCGGCAGGCCGTAGTTTACAAATACGAGGGCGCCGTTCACGTCGCCATCGGCGCTCCAGGCATTATATGTAGGTAATTCGCCGGGCTGGCCGGTGCTGGGATCTTCTTTCAGCGCGGGCTCTTTCAGCACGGCCTTGTATTTGGTGGGTAAAGTCATTTCCAGCAGCCGTTCCTTGGGCGTCGGAAAGAGCACGTGATATACTTTCAGTTCGGCATTCCACCCGTAAGACCTGAATTTCTGTAACACTTTTTCTGCTACTTCCTTGCTGCCCGCCGAGCCCAGCTCGTGCGGTTTGGCAGAAAGCTCCCTGATGGTGTTGCCGATGTTCTGCGCGCTCAGGAACCCATCGAACTGCGCTTCGTATTTATCGGTTTTGCCAGACTGGGAGAAAAGAAAGCTGCAAACGAACAAGGCCCAACCGGTGATAATATATCTTTTCATAACAATAAAATATTCGTATTGATTAGTACTATAAACCCTATACATATTTCGTTACGCCGGGCACTGCCACCGGATAAAATCCGTCGGCATTGGGCACCACCGGCGGCGTTGCATCAAAGGCATAGGTCTTCGGCATAATGTCCAGCCCGCTTTTCAGCGCCTTGTCCATATCGATCACCTGGCCGCTATAGGTGGCCATCCTGCCCAGTATCGCCGTCATGGTACTGTGCGCGCCATTGTCTGCGTCGGCGAATTTGTATTCGCCTTTGGCGATGGCTGCGAATAATTCATCGTGCTCGGCCTGGTACGGATCGTTCTCTTTCTGGAGGTCGAACTGGTACAATGATTTGCCTTTGGCGTCGGAAATGCTGCCGGCGCCGCAGCGGATGGAGCCTTTCGTACCAACCAGCATTTCATCTAC
>JAKPBL010000521.1 GCA_029778965.1 Bacteroidota bacterium | reverse complement strand
GGTTATCGACCGCTTTCAGCCGCTCGGTTTCATCAGGAATGGCCAGCGGCCCTTCGCCATCGACCATAATAAGGTTATTATATACGCCCGCATCCTTACTGCGTTTTAGCAGCTCTTTGAGGTAGTCGTTGTTTTTGGCGGCCTCCTGCTGGGTCATGTTTCTGCCCAAACCGAAGAAGCTGCTTACATATTCAACGGCATCGACCCCATAGTCTTTTTTGGCTTTGAGCGGAAAATCGAGATGATTCAGTTGCCCTGCCTGCAGCGCCCGGTGCAGCGACCATTCTGCCAACGATATTTTCAGCTTGGCCTGCGGCGGTGTACAGGCAAAGGCAAAAGGTTCTGCGGCGAGTGCGCCGGCGCCTAATAGCGTGTTGCGGAGAAAGATTCTTCTTTTCATATGGCTGTATGTGTTTTAAAGATAGGGAATTTTACCTGCCGGTATTACCCGCGGGGCGAAGCATGGTTAGTATTTTTGCGGGCCGGGTACGGCCTGCGGGCAAAAGCGTACCTGAAAGTAAAGTATATGCGCTTGTTTTTAATGCTGGCGGCAATCGCCTGGGGAACAGCCGCTACTGCCCAGCGCGCCACGATCGGCATAGACGGGAACCGGCTTACGTTGTCGAATGAAAAACTGCAACGTCGTTTTGTAACCAGCCCCGATCTTGCCTGTTACGGTTTCAGCAACCTCGTAACCGGGCAACAGTTGCTGCGGGCTGTTGAGCCCGAGGCTTCGGTGGTGCTGAACGGCAAACAATATTTTGTCGGTGGATTAAAAGGGCAGCAGCAGAAAGCGTATTTCCTGCCCGAATGGCTGGCGGCGCTAAAACCGTTTGAGAACGCTTTTCATTATGCGGGATTTGATACCTCCCTGCTGGAGCCGTTGCTAACATGGAAGGCAACCAACTGGCATCCCGCTGCCGTTAAGCAGGCAACGGGCAAACAGATCCGTTTTCATTTTGCAGCCAACGACCTGCCCGGCGTGCTGATCGATGTGCATTATGCGCTGTATGATAATGAACCGTTGCTGTCGAAGTGGGTTACGATCACCAATAATACCCGCGATACCTTACACGCAGGCAATATCAAAAACGAGATCCTTTCATTGGTTGAAGAGGAAAGCGCCGTGGTTGGCTCGGTCGATAAAATGGCAAAACAGTCGGGCATCTATTTTGAAAGCAATTACGCGTTCAACAATGCGATGCGGTACAGTCTCAGCGACCAGACCCTGCATTGGCTGGCCGATACTACCTACACGTCTCAGGTGAACTATGCGCTTACCACCCCTTGCCGCGTCGAGATTTTTCCTGATAGGGTGACAAACGTTCGTATTGCGCCCGGGGCTACGCTTGAATCGGTGCGCAGCTTCGAGCTGTTAATGGATAGCTATGACCGCGAGCAAAGGGGTATGGCCATTCAGCGTATGTACAAGACCGTTGCCCCGTGGGTAACCGAAAACCCCATTTTCATGCACCTCGTGAGTAAAAATGATGACGAGGTGTTAACGGCTATCGACCAGTGTAAGACCACGGGTTATGAGGCAGTGATCCTCAGCTTCGGCAGCCACCTCAACATGGAAGACAACAGCGCAGCCAACCTCGAACGCTGGAAAAAGATGGCCGATATCGCCCATGCAAAAGGAGTGAAGATCGGCGGTTACAGCCTGTTCAGTTCAAGGCGCATCAGCGAAGAAGACGATGTTATCAGCCCGCGTACCGGAAAAACCGGCGACGCCTTCTTTGGCAATGCGCCCTGTTTCGGCAGCCGTTGGGGGCTCGCTTATCGCGATAAGATCAAACAGTTTTTCGCCGCCACCGGCTTTGATATCTGGGAGAACGATGGTCCATATCCCGGTGACGTATGCGCTTCGGTTACACATCCTGGTCACCATGATGCCGGCGACTCGCAATGGGAGCAAATGAAGATCCAGAAAGAACTGTACCGGTGGCTGAATGAACGCGGGGTGTATATCAATGCGCCCGACTGGTACTTTCTCGATGGCACCCATAAGATTGCGCTGGGTTACCGCGAGGTGAATTTCTCGCTGCCCCGCGAAGAGCAGCGCATTCTCAACCGGCAGAATATTCATGATGGCACGTTCGACAAAACGCCGTCGATGGGCTGGGGGTTTGTGCCGCTTACCCGTTACCAGGGCGGTGGCCCCGAAGCCATCCTGGAGCCGCTCTCTGCGCACCTGGCCGATTACGAAAACCTGATGGTGCAATATTATGGCGCCGGGGTGCAGGCCTGTTACAGAGGCCCGCGGTTGTACGACACCGTTAGCACCCGCAACCTGGTGGTGAAAGTGATCGGCTGGTACAAACATTATCGTGAGATACTCAATGCGCCGATCGTTCACCTGCGCAGGGCCGACGGTCGCGATTGGGATGGCTGGATGCATGTGTCTTCTTCTGGCCGCGAGCGGGGATTGCTGTTGTTGTTTAATCCCCTGCCGCAGGCGATCAAAAGAAAGATCATCCTGCCCCTGGCACTCACCGGATTGGCCAGGCCGCGATTGGCGCGCGAAGACAAGGGTGCTGTAACGCTGGCGCCAGATGGCCGTGGGCACGCACACGTGGAGGTGGAGATTCCTGCCAATGGTTATGCCTGGTGGGTGATTTTTTGATTTTTACGCGTTTATATTCCCCGGTCGGTGGTCATGCCCGGCGGGCGGCAAATAAACGATTGTGGCGGCAGAAAATCAGCCTGAAATGAGTTACCTTCAAATGGATGATTGCCCAAAAAAAAGCCTGGCTGGTGGTAGCGGCGATGACGGCCATTGCGGGGTCGTTTGCCTTTTTCTCCCACAACGATGTGGTCGATTTCAGCGCCGAGGTCAAACCTATTCTCAATAAGAACTGTTTGTCGTGCCATGGCGGTGTCAGGGCCAAGGGTGGTTTCAGCCTGTTGTTCAGGGAAGAAGCATTGGCCAATACAGAATCGGGCAAGCCGGCGATCATTCCCGGTGATCCGGCTCACAGCGAGTTCATCCGTCGGGTGAGTTCCGACGACCCCGAAGTGCGGATGCCTTACAAGCATGAACCGCTGCCGGCTGAAGACATTGCCTTGCTGAAACGGTGGGTGAAACAGGGCGCAAAATGGGGCGATCATTGGGCGTACCTGCCCGTTAAGGCGCAGACCGTGCCGGCACCGGCATTGAAGAATCCCGATACCGGCGGCAGATGGGGCATGAACGAGATAGATGCTTTCATCGGTGAAAAACTCGAAGCGAATCACCTGCAGCCCAGCAAGGAAGCAGATAAAGCCACCCTCTTGCGCCGGGTAAGCCTCGACCTGATCGGCGTACCTCCCTCGGCAGCCCAGTCTGCACACTTCCTGGAGAACAAAGACCCAAAGGCGTATGAGCAACTGGTAGACAGCCTGCTGGCCTCTGAAAGATTTGGCGAAAAATGGACCAGCATGTGGCTCGATCTGGCGCGTTATGCCGATACCAAAGGCTATGAGTCTGACCAGGGTCGCAATGTGTGGGCTTACCGCGACTGGGTCATCAGGGCGTTTAACAATAACATGCCTTATGACCGGTTTCTTACCGAACAGATTGCAGGAGACCTGTTGCCGAATCCGACAGATGCGCAACTGATCGCCACGGCCTTCCACCGAAATGCACCGAACAATGATGAAGGCGGCACCGATAATGAAGAGTTTCGCAATGCCGCCAACCTCGATCGGGTTAATACTACCTGGGAAGGATTGCTTGGTACCACTTTCGCCTGCGTACAGTGTCATAGTCATCCTTATGATCCCTTCCGGCACGAAGAATACTACCGGTTCCTGGCGTATTTTGACAATAACCGTGATGAAGATGTTTCATCGGAAGCGCCGTACTTAAGGCAATTCAATGACAGCGATCGCAACAGCCTGTTCCGGCTTACCGAATGGGTGCGGCAACAGGCAGGTGCGGCTGAGGCCGGCCGGGTAAAGACCTATCTCCAGACTTTTCAACCGGCATTCAACAGTTCAGTGGCCGACAGCCTGAAAAATGCCGCTATCATCAACAATAATGGCAGTCTGGCCATGTTCAACGACGGCTGGGCGCGCTTCGAGAAGGCCGATCTCGAAAACGCCGACGAAGGCATGATACAGTTCTATTGCAACCAGCCGGGCTCGGTGATCGAGTTGCACCTCGATTCCATGAGCGGCCCTCTGTTCGCACGCGTTCAGGTGGCACATGAAAATAAATGGAAGCGGCAGGTATTTAATTTTGCCCGACAATCAGGCATACACGATGTTTTCCTGCATTATAAATCGACAGCTTACAGATCCGTTGCGGGAAAAGACAGGTCATTGCTGATTTTTTATGATATTTTAAGTTTCCAGCCTTCATTGCCCGGAAATAACACCGCGGGATATGCAAAAGCGAAAAGCGACTATACCAGGCTGTTAGTAACGACTAACGTAAACAGTATCCCGGTCATGATGGAAAACCCGGCGGCCTGGCAGCGAGATACCTATGTGTGGGAGCGAGGCAACCGGCACCTGAAAGGCAAAGGCGTAACGGCAGGCGTTCCCGCGATCCTGCGATTTGCACAGCCGGCCAATGCGCCGGCCAACCGGATGGGCCTTGCGCAATGGCTCACCGACAAGAGAAACCCGCTGGTGAGCCGCACGCTGGTGAATCGTTTCTGGGAGCAGCTTTTCGGGAACGGCATTGTTGAAACGCTGGAAGACATGGGCACCCAGGGTATGGCACCCACGCACCAATCGCTGCTTGACCAGCTCAGCTATCGTTTTGTGAACGACTATAACTGGGATATGAAAAGGCTGCTGAAAGAGATGGTGATGAGCGCCACTTACCGGCAGGATGCGCGTTGGCACGACGGCGCCACCGAAGATGCCGCCAATAAATTCTATGCGCGCGGCCCGAGGTTGCGCTTAAGCGCAGAGCAGATCCGCGACCAGGCGCTGGCCGCCAGTGGGCTCATCAGCGATAAAATGTATGGCCCCGGCGTGATGCCCTATCAGCCCGACGGCATCTGGTTGTCGCCCTATAATGGCGCCCGCTGGCAGCAAAGCAAGGGGGAAGACCAATACCGGCGCGCTGTTTACACTTATTGGAAGAGAACTTCGCCCTACCCCAGCAGCATCAGTTTTGACGGCGCACAACGAAACCTCTGCAGCGCGCGACGCATTCGTACCAATACCCCGCTGCAGGCGCTGACCACCCTGAACGATTCAGCCTATATTGATATGTCGCGCCATTTCGCACAACGGATGACAACCGAAGCGGGTAGCGACCCGGTGAAACAGATCAGCCGTGGCTACGAATTGCTGCTCTATAAACCGATCCCGCCAAAAACATTGCAGGTATTTCAGGACCTCTACCGGCAATCCCTAACCGAATTCAAGGCACATCCCGATAAATCAACAGCATTCTTACCCGGCAACAAACCAGCCAGTCCCGAGTTGGCCGCCCTGTCGGTGGTAGCGAATGCAATGATGAACCTGGATGAGGTGATAACGAAAAACTGAGAAATGCTATCATGACCACGCAGGATTTTATCAACCAACGCCTTGCAGAAGAGGCACGCCTGGCGCAGTTGCAGGTACAGACGCGGCGGCATTTTTTGAAAGAATCGGCCATGGGATTGGGCGCGCTGGCCATGGGCAGCTTACTAGGCGGATGCGGCGTGCCGGCAAGGCGGGCCGACAGCGGATTGATCTCATTTGACCCTGCACGGCCATTGTTGCCAAAGGCGCCGCCGTTTGCGGGTAAAGCGCGTTCGGTGATCTATTTGCATATGGCGGGCGCGCCTTCGCCGCTTGAATTGTTCGACTATAAACCCGAGTTGGCGAAGATGGACGGACAGGATTGTCCGCCGAGCTTACTGGCAGGTAAGCAGTTTGCCTTCATTCGCGGCGTTCCCAAGATGCTGGGCCCGCAGGCCAAGTTTGCGCAGCACGGCGAGAGCAGGGCGTGGGTAAGCGAACACCTGCCGCACCTGAGCACTGTGGTGGACGATATCTGTTTTTTAAAGGCGGTGAAAACCGACCAGTTCAATCATGCGCCGGCACAGCTACTGGTACATACGGGCGGTTCACGGCTTGGCAGGCCGAGTATGGGTAGTTGGATCACGTATGGGTTGGGTACCGAAAACCAGAACCTGCCCGGTTTTGTGGTACTGACGAGTGGCGGTAATTTTCCCGATGCAGGTAAATCGGTATGGGGCAGCGGCTTTCTTCCGTCGGTGTACCAGGGCGTGCAGTGCAGGAGCGAAGGCGATCCGGTATTATTCATCAAAGACCCCGATGGCATGAGCCGCGACCTGCGTAAAGCAAGCATAGATGCCATCAACAAGGCAAACCAGCAAAGTTACGACGACTATAAAGACCCCGAGATATTATCGCGTATTTCGCAATACGAGATGGCGTATCGCATGCAGATCGCTGCGCCGGAAGTCATGAATATCAACGACGAGCCTGATTATATTCATGAAATGTATGGTACCAAACCCGGCAGGAGTTGCCTCGCGAACAATGTGCTGCTGGCGCGTAAGCTGGTAGAGAAAGGCGTGCGTTATGTGCAGCTATTCGATTGGGGATGGGATGCACATGGCGATCATGCCGGCAATTCGCTGAATATCGGGATGATCAACAAATACCGTTCGATGGATAAATGCGTAACGGCGCTGCTGCTGGATTTAAAGCAGCGCGGGTTGCTGGAGGAGACCCTGGTGGTCTGGGGCGGTGAGTTTGGCCGCACGCCGATGATGGAGAACCGCAACGGTGCAACGAACCCATTCAAGGGAAGAGACCATCATACCGAAGCCTTTACGATATGGATGGCGGGCGGCGGTATTAAAAAAGGGTACTCCTATGGAGAAACCGACGAGATCGGCTATTACGGGGTGACCGGCCGCGTGGATGCATTTGACATACAGGCCACGATTTTGAACCAGGTGGGATTTGACCATGAAACTTTTACGTATCCGTTCCAGGGGCGTCCGTTCCGGCTGACCGATGTCGGCGGAAGGGTGATCCGGGAGGTGATCGCTTAACTGCCACCCGTCAGGTGCTACCCGTCGGGTGGCACCTGACGGGTGGAAAGAAAAAAGATATGAACAGAAAGGAATTTATAAAAGCGGGCAGCCTGGCCGGGGCCTTGCTGGCGCTGGGAGATACTGATGTGCTGGCGGGTAACGGAGCAGGCGATGATTTGCTGATACTGGCGACCAACTGGGGCTTTGAAGGAACCGTACACCAGTTTTGCGAGGCGGCGGCCAGGGATGGGTATAATGGCATAGAGATCTGGTGGCCGAATGAGAAAAAAGACCAGGATGCATTGCTGGCGGCTTTACGATC
Source organism: Bacteroidota bacterium (assembly GCA_029778965.1). Classification (GTDB taxonomy): domain Bacteria; phylum Bacteroidota; class Bacteroidia; order Chitinophagales; family Chitinophagaceae; genus Flavihumibacter. Next base: position 36 of record JAKPBL010000521.1, on the reverse strand, counting down.
GACCGGATTGAAAGCCGGTTTTTTGTGCGGCGGCTA
>JAKPBL010000516.1 GCA_029778965.1 Bacteroidota bacterium | reverse complement strand
TACTGGGCCTCAGCCTGCTGGCAGGCAGCGGCTGCTCCAAAGACTTCCTGGAAAAAGAGAACAAGAAAGAATTATCCGGCTCCTCTTTCTGGAAAACACGGGAGCAGGCCCTGCAGGCCATCACCGGTACTTATGCCGCTTTACAGTCGGCAGCGGGCGACAAATGGACCTGGTTTGAAGAAACCTACGTAGCGTCTGAATACAAGACCGATGAAATGATGAACAACAAGGCCGAGGGATATGGCAAGGGCTTGCAGTCGTTCTCCTACACCACCGATGAAAGCAGCTTCACCAATTTCTGGCACATGTGTTATGCAGGCATCAACCGCGCCAACCAGTGCATCGAGAACATACCCAATGTTTCATCCAATGCGCAGAACGGGCTGAGCGACGAAGAGAAGGCCGAACTGGTAGCTGAAGCCAAGTTTTTGCGGGCGCATTTTTACCTGCTGCTGCAAAGCTATTTCACCAATATTCCCCTGGTAACTGCCACGCCGAAGAATAATGCAGAATTTTACGCGGCATCGGCATCGCCGGAAGAAGTTTGGCAGTTGATCGAAAGTGACCTCACTGAAGCAGCCGCCCATCTGCCGGAAGAAAGAGATGCGCAGACCCTGGGCCGGGCTACCAAATACACCGCCCTGGGTTATCTCGGCAAAGCATTGCTGTTCCAGGAAAAATTTGAAGCGGCCAACACCGCTTTTGGCAGCGTGATCGGCAGTGGTAAATATCACCTGCTGGACAAATACGAAAACAATTTCAATGGCCTGTCCGAGAACGGCCCCGAGTCGCTGTTCGAGATCCAGTTCTCGGCCGACCGTACCAACGGGAATGATGAACGCACACCGATGGCCTGGGAAGTGGGTGCGTATGCGCTGGACGGATGGGAGCTTTTTTACCCCTCCCAATGGCTGGCTACTGAACTGAAAAAAGACAAACGTGCCGATGGCGGTTACAGCGACCGTGTATATGGCACCATGTTCTTCGACGATCCCTTGTCGGTAGCGCCGGTGGTGGATGACCCGGGTGTGGTAAAATCCTACGCGTCGTTGCGCAATGACCTGAACCACGATGTTTATTTCAAAAAATATTCCACGCCTACCGATCTGGCCGATAATGGAAGCTATACGGGCATCAATATTAACCTGATGCGCTATGCGGATGTGTTGCTGATGCAGGCGGAAGCCCTGAATGAAAGAGGAATGACGACCGATGCGCTTGTGTTTGTGAACGAGGTACGGGCAAGATCGAAAGCGGCTCCCCTGGGCGCCATGAGCCAGGACGACCTGCGCCAGCAGATACGCCACCACGAACGTCCGTGCGAGCTGTCGATGGAATATTGCATTCGCTGGGCCGACCTTTATCGCTGGGCGCGCAGTAAAACGGCGCCTGAAAAAATCAAATCGGTGCTGACGGCGCACCAGCATGAGTTTGCCGGTAACTTCATAGACGGCAAGCACGATATCTACCCGGTTCCTTTGTCAGAGATCAATAAAAACCCGAATGTGCAGCAAGCGACTAACTGGTAAGGCGCTGGCGGGCATTGCAGCGATGTTGTGCGTTGGCATGACTTTCGCCCAAACTGCGCCCGACTGGGAAAACCCGCAGCAACCTTCTTTCAATACCGTAGCGCCGCATGCCTGGTTTGTGCCTTACCCCGATCAGGCTACAGCGGCTTCGGGAGGGGCATCGCCACGCGTGCTATCGCTCGACGGTCAATGGGATTTTAATTGGGTGGAGAAGCCGGACGATCGTCCGCGCGATTTTTACAAACCCGGTTTCTCTACCGCGGGTTGGAAGAAGATCAAAGTGCCTGCCAACTGGCAGACCGAAGGGTACGACCGGTATATTTTTACCGATGTGGAATACCCCATCAAGCCCGACCCGCCGCATGTACCCGACGACTTCAACCCCGTGGGTTCTTATGTGCGTGATTTCGATCTTCCGGCGGGCTGGGCCGGCGAGCCGGTTTTTTTGCGCTTCGGCGCCGTCAACTCGTTTTTCTATTGCTGGGTGAACGGCCAGTACGCCGGGTTCAGCAAAGACAGTAAAACACCTGCTGAATTTGATGTGAGCCGCTGGCTGCGGCGTGGTAAGAACAGGGTGGCCGTACAGGTATTCCGTTTCAGCGACGGCACCTATCTCGAGGGCCAGGACATGTGGAAGCTGAGCGGCATCGAAAGATCGGTAACGCTCATACGACGACCGGCTTTTCGCGTCCGCGATTTTTTCGTTAAAGCCGGGTTGCAGAACAACTATACCGAGGGCGACCTGTCGCTCGAAATGGAATGGGAAGGCGCCGTCAGGACATCGACCTTGCTGGAAGTGACGCTGGTGGATGAGCGGCAGCCGCAAAGCTCCCTGTTCAGCAAGACCATCACCGTACCGACAGGGAACAAAATAGCGCTGCGTGAAAAGATCGCCGGCATATTGCCCTGGAGCGCCGAGAACCCGCAATTGTACCTGCTACAACTGGTGCAGCGCGATGCAAGGGGCCGCGTGCAGGAAGTGATCTGCCATCGTATCGGGTTCAGGCGGGTGGAGATCAGAAACGGCTTGTTCCTGGTAAATGGCAAAGCGATCAAGTTCAGGGGCGTGAACCGGCACGAACATGATATGATCACGGCTAAAGTGATTACGACGGAAAGCATGGTGCGTGATATTAGCGTCATGAAGCAGTACAACATCAATGCGGTGCGCAACAGCCATTATCCCAACCGGGAGGAATGGTACGAGCTCTGCGACCGTTACGGCATCTACGTGGTGGATGAAGCCAACATCGAATGCGACGGCATGGATTTTCACCCGCTGAAAACATTGTCTGATCATCCCGATTGGAAAGAGGCCTATCTGGACCGTACCCGCCGCATGGTGGAAAGGGATAAGAATTTTACATCTATCATCACCTGGTCGCTCGGCAACGAAAGCCGTTTCGGGAAAAATTTCATCGCTACCTACGAGTGGACCAAAGCGCGCGACAATACCAGGCCGGTGCAATATGAAGAAGCGCGCGATAACCCCTACACCGACATCATCTGCCCCATGTATAAGGCGACGCCGGTGATGCTGGACTATGTAAAAAACTGGCGTCCGCGTCCTTTTATACAATGCGAGTACGCACATATGATGGGCAACAGCGGCGGCAACCTGGCCGACGACTGGGCGCTTATCAACCGGTATGAACAATTGCAGGGCGGCTTTATCTGGGATTTCTCCGACCAGGCTTTCCTGAAAAAAGATGGGCAAGGTCGCGCTTACTGGGCCTACGGCAGCGATATGGGCAGCGTGGGCGCCACCAGCGATACCAGCTTTTGCGCCGATGGTCTCTTCCAGGCCGACCGGCAGCCCCACCCGCAGGCGTATGAATTAAAGAAAGTATATCAGCAAATACACTTCGAAGCCCTGCCGCTGGGCAATACCGTTCGTGTACGGAACCGGTACGA
>JAKPBL010000497.1 GCA_029778965.1 Bacteroidota bacterium | reverse complement strand
GAGCCGCGACCCTGGGCCACCAGGGCGCTCATCTCAACGGTAAAGGTTTTCAGGTTCACCACAAAAAAGCGGTTCTTGTTCGATTTCACGCTCATGTCAACCAGGAACGCAAACTCGGTGTTGTATCCTTGCTCTTTTGCCAGCCGGGCGATCTTGTGGGCTTTCCGGAGCAGTTCTGCCCGATCGGCCCGGTCGAGACCGGTTTCTTCTGAGAAACCATCCCAGAAGGGGGGAATAAATTTATAAAGGCTCGATTTAACCGCTGCCTTTCCACGAAAATTATACGTCTTTTCTGATTTTTCAACGGCGAACTTGGCGGTAGACTCCTCTTTCATCACCATCTCGTTCTCGGGGCTGTCGTGCTGAAAGCGGTTGGAGGTGTTCTCCGCCAGCTCGTTGCCGGTTGAATAGTTGATAACCGTACGGCCGGCAGCTTTGGCAGCGCCGGGCTTGGGAGCATTGACAATCACATTATCGTTAGCGGCAAGATAGGGAGCCACGTCGCTGTCGAGCTCATCGTCTTCACGGTCATTCTTGTCAAATCTTGAAACGGGTTGATAGGCAGCCGACAGTTCGCGGGCTTCGTGGGTCTTTTTGCTACCCGCTTCGGCTACCTGGATATTTTCGGAAGATGCCTCGGGCAACGCCGCCGGCTTCTCCTTTTTCGGGGTTACCTTTTTCATTTTGGCAACCGCGACCTTGTTTACGATAGCGATTTTAGCCGGGGTTTTTATTTCCAGTCCCGGGATGCTGGATTTTTCATAATTCAACAACTGCTTGGACGCTACCAGGTCTTGTGCGGCCTGTTCGGTAGGATCGGGGGAAAACTTAACGTAGGGCTTGAAGTAAGCCATCGACACCAGCAGCAAACAACTGCCAATGCCTGCTACGCAGAGCTTTGTTTTCATAGATAGACATTTTAGTTTTTACAGAGTTCGGATCGGGCTGTATCTAAAACGAAAATTAAAATCGTTTATGGTGGCTGTCAAAGTAGAAAACCCATGAAAAAGCCCGTTCGTATATTTACCAACCCTTTAACAAGCTGATAATCAATAAAAATCACAAAATGCCTTTCGATGAACGGGCCTCTTTTTACGGTAGAAAGTTGCCAGTGAAAAGTGATTATCCCCAGCTTTTCTACCTACTTACCATGAGGGGAAACGCTTGTAGCTTTTGCCGACCGGCGATTGTAAAAGCGGCAAACAGCACGTAAACCGCATCGGTCGCAATGGGGTATTCTTGCGGTGCAAGTGTACCTGCCGTGCAGGATGAGCCAATGATGGGCCTTGTGTATCAATTCTTTAGGGATATGCCTGGTCAATTGCTTCTCGGCAGCAAGGGGTGTTTTGGCACCGGTGGTAAGCCCTATGCGGGCTGCCACCCTGAACACATGGGTGTCTACCGCCATATTGGGCTGGGAATCAATTACTGAGGTGATGACATTAGCTGTTTTTCGGCCCACGCCGGGTAATCTTACCAGCTCGTCAACGGTCATCGGAATTTCGCCGTTGAAATCTTCCATGATCATGCGGCCCAGCCCCGCGAGGTGCTTTGCTTTGTTATTGGGGTAAGAGATGCTTTTGATATAGGGAAAGATGTCTTCTGCAGTTGCCCTGGCCAGTGCGCGCGGATTGGGAAATCGCGCAAAAAGATCGGGGGTGGTCATATTCACCCGTTTATCGGTGCACTGGGCGGAAAGCACCACAGCCACCAGAAGCTGATACGGACTGTCATAAATCAGTTCCGTTTCAGCATCGGGGGCGTCGTGTAAAAAATAGTCTATTACCTGCTGATAGCGCTCTTTAATGGTCATGTGTGGCTTCCGCGACTTCGCGTGCGTAATTCAACACATTGACAATCACCTCTGTACGCGGAGCCTCCAGGGGCTGGTTCAGGGGTTGCATCATCTCCAGCAGCGATTCGTATTCTTCCCGGAGGGAGAAATCGGTCACCAATGCAGATTCGATAGCGGCGTTTTGTTCGGCAGAAGTTTCTTTGTAGAAATAAAGCAGGAGGTCTTCCTGAGTAAAGAGTGACATGTTGCAAACCATTTATTGTCCAGTAAATCACCCGGGGTCCAATCCGGGCGGTGTCCGATCATAGAACGGAGGTAAAGATTGTTTTATTGTGTGGGTTCAAAAAAAATCAACACTTAAAAAGGGTCGTTATGGTGGAGTAAAGCCCGCACCGCATTTGTCTCTTTCTTTCGCGCAAAGGTCCTTCACGCAAAGAAGCGGCCCTTTTTGACTTTTTACTTTTGATTTTTTACTTCCACCAGGTACAAATCCTCGTTGTCCTTCTTCATTTTATATTGTTCCCGTGCATATTTTTCCAGCGAGGCGGGGTCAGATTTCAGTTTGCTGAGTTCAGCCCGAGTGGCGGCGATCTGTTGCTCGTAGTACTGTTTGCTGTTTTCGAGCGTGTTCAGTTCCTTTTTGTAGCGGAAATGAGTGGTAATGATATCGCGGTCATCGAAAAAGAAGATCCAAACCAGAAAAACGAGGGCGCAGAGTGCGTACTTGTTCCTGAGCCAGGAGGGTATCTTTTCGATGAACGCGGCTATCATAGTATTAATAATTAGGTCATTACAGCATTATAAAGCCATCCTGATACTGCAAATTACTTACCGAATTTAATGCCTTTCGGGAAGATGGCGTTGGCGCCCAGTTCTTCTTCGATACGGAACAACTGGTTGTATTTCGCGATCCGGTCGGTGCGGCTGGCCGAACCGGTTTTTATTTGTCCGCAGTTTAGCGCCACGGCCAGGTCGGCAATCGTCACATCTTCTGTTTCCCCGCTGCGATGGCTCATGATGGTATTATAACCATTGTGCTGGGCAAGGGTTACGGCATTGATGGTTTCTGTTACCGAACCGATCTGGTTCACTTTCACCAGCAGGGCGTTGGCAATATGTTTGTCGATTCCTTGCTGCAGGCGGGTAACATTGGTTACGAACAGGTCATCGCCCACCAACTGGCATTTGCCGCCAAGCGCCTGGGTGAGTGATTTCCAGCCGTCCCAGTCGTCTTCGGCCATGCCGTCTTCGATCGATTTGATGGGATATTGCTTCACCCAGCTTTCCCAGTATTTCACCAGTTGATCGGGACTTAGTTTTTTGCCGTCGCTTTTATGGAAAACATATTTTTTCGATTTAGCGTCCCAGAGCTCGCTGTTGGCGGCGTCCATGGCGATCACCACCTGGCTGCCGGTTTTATAACCTGCGGCGGTAATGGCTTCCAGCACGGTTTCGATGGCTTCTTCGTTGCTCTGGATATTCGGGGCAAATCCGCCTTCATCACCCACATTGGTGCTGTATCCCTTCTTTTTCAGCACACCTTTCAGGGTATGGAAGATTTCAGCGCCCCAGCGGAGGGCTTCCGAAAAATCGGGTGCGCCCACCGGTACGATCATAAACTCCTGGAAATCGATCTTGTTATCGGCGTGTGCGCCGCCGTTCAGGATATTCATCATCGGCACGGGCAGGGTGCGGGCATTGGTGCCGCCGATATAGCGATAAAGGGGCAGGTTGGCTTCGAGGGCCGCGGCTTTCGCGGCGGCCATGCTCACCGCCAGGATGGCGTTGGCGCCCAGCTTCGCCTTGTTGGGGGTACCGTCGAGGTCTATCATCGCCTGGTCGAGGCCGGCCTGGTCGGCCACTTCAAAACCCAGCAGCTTTTCGGAGATCAGGGTATTTACGTTCTTAACGGCTTTCAGCACGCCTTTGCCCACATATTTCTTTTTGTCGCCGTCGCGCAGCTCCACGGCTTCATGTACCCCGGTACTGGCGCCACTGGGTACGGCGGCCCGTCCCAATGCACCTTCATCGGTGATCACGTCAACTTCAACTGTTGGATTCCCGCGGCTGTCGAGTATCTGGCGGGCGTGTACTTCGGTAATGTAGCTCATGTTTTGCTTGTTTGAATGGTCGAAAATAATGCAAATTCAAAAGTCAGAAGTCAAAATTACTTCATGGCGTCGTAAACGGTCTCCAGCACCTTGGGGCGCACATTCATGCGGCCGAATTTGCCGGGATCGCCATTGTTGTTTACCCGGTTGCAGAGGAAAATGTAGGTCAGGTTATTAACGGGGTCCATCCAGATACAGGTGCCGGTAAAGCCCGTATGTCCAAATGTTTCCAGGGGCGATGATTTCGCGGGATAGGGATCGTCGCTGGTTGCATTGTTCTTTTCGGGTTTGTCGAAGCCAAGTCCGCGACGGCTGATATTGCTGCCATACGAAGAGAACAATGCCACGGTCGAAGACTTGAAGAATTGGATGCCGTTGAATGTGCCTTTGTTCAGCAGCATCTGCGCCAGCACCGACAGTTCATATACATTGCTGAACAGGCCGGCGTGTCCTGCCACGCCGCCGAACATGGCCGCACCGGGATCGTGCACATCGGCCTGCAATAACTGCCGGCGGAAAACCGGTTCATCTTCCGTGGGCGCCGCATAATTGGCGGGAAAGCGTTCGCGCGGCTTGAAGCCGGTATGGGTCAGCATCAGCGGCTCGTAGAAAGTTTCGCGTACATACTGGTCGAGCGGCTTGCCGCTGATCGCTTCCACCACCTTTCCGAGGAAAATAAAATCGTTGTCGCTGTAAATATATTTACCGGCCGGTTCCAGCTTGCTCTTCAGAATAGTCTTGTACAGTGTATCGGTATATCCTTTCCGCAGGTAAAGGTTCTGCGCCACCCGGATCGGAAAAGCCGAGTCCTGTTTGTTGCTGTAAATGTTGCTGTAGGGAGCCCCGTCGGCCCCGATCGTATTTTTATAAAAGGGAATAAAAGCAACCAGTCCCGCTTCATGCAGCAGCACATTCCTGATGATCAGCGGCGCTTTGTCAGAGCCCTTTGTCCAGGGCAGGTAATCACCCAGTGTCTTTTCGAGGGATAACTTTCCTTCGTCGTAGAGTTTCATCACGCTCAGCGTGGTGGCCATGATCTTGGTTACCGAGGCGAGGTCATACAGGGTTTCCGGGCGCACGGGGGTGGAATCGGTATAGGCATAGGTGCCGAAGGCTTTTTCATACGCGATTTTCCCGTCGCGCGCCACCAGCACCGCACAACCAGGGATGGCTCTTTGTTTGATGGCGTCGAGGCAGATCGAATCGATGCCTGCCAGCACGGTTGCTTTCAGGCCTACGCTGGCAGGGTCCACTTCCTGCAGCAGCCGCTTCATTACAATACCTGCGCCGAAGGGCAGTCCGTCGCACACTGACACAGGCAGTTTGCCTTTTGCGGTGAATTTTCCATTGATATAATCAGCTACGGTTTCCTGGGTAATGGGATCGTCTTCATAAGCGGCGATCAGTGTTTTATGGTGGCAACTATTCCTGATCGCATAGGGGTTACCGAAATAAACGGTTACCAGGTGCTGCTCCTGTTCGAGTTTCGAAGCCAGGTACAGCGCGCTGTTGGTGAGACCGAAGTTTTGCGCCGGCTTTCTTTGGTAGTTATGCATACCCAACACCACAAAATCATAACGGTTACGCATCAACGCCAGCAGGGCGTCGGCGCGACTGCTGTCCATCGCGTAATCGAAATAATACACATGCGCGCCATAGTCGCTGCGCAGCCGTTCTGCGAAACGGTTTTCGCTGTTATTGCCAACGGCTACATAGGCCACCCTCCTTTTCGACGACTCCGATGGCGGATAGGGCAGCAGCTTTTCGTCGTTATGCAACAGGGTGATGGCTTCTTCGGCGATGCGGCGGCGCATGGCCGGCAGGTCTTTGTTGAGGTCTTCGGTCAGGTTATGCAGGTCGATCCGGGGGCGGGTTGCCAATCCATACTGGTATTTTGCGTACAGCAACTTTTTCACTTTGGCATTGATATCGTTCCAGTGAAGTTTTCTTTGGCGGATGGCTTTGCGAATGGCCTTGATGCCGCCGGGAATATCGCCGGGCAGGCAGAGCAAGTCGTTACCGGCGATGAGTGATTGCGCCGAGATTTCGCCATCGGGATAATACTTGGCCACACCCTGCATTTCGAGCGCATCGGTGAAGCTGAGCCCTTTGAAGCCGAGGTCTTCGCGCAGCAATCCGTTTACCGCCTTGGGTGAAATAGACGTGGCGCGATTGGGCGTATTGTCGATGGCCGGTATGGAAAGATGCGCGATCATGACACTTGCCACACCCGCTTTGAATATCTCCCTGAACGGATAGAGTTCGAGCGAATCGAGTTGCTCACGTGTTTTTTTGATAACGGGCAGGTCGTAGTGACTGTCGACCGATACGTCGCCATGACCAGGGAAATGTTTGGCGGTGGCCATCACGCCGTTTTCCTGGAGACCGCGCATATATTGAATGCCAAGCTGCGCCACTTTATAACGGTCCTCACCGAAAGAGCGGTCGTTGATCACCGGGTTATCGGGGTTGTTGTTGATATCGACCACCGGCGCGTAGTTCACCTGTATGCCCATGCGGCGGCACTGGTCGGCCACGATCTTTCCGTAGTCGTACATCAGGGTGGGGTCGCTGCTGGCGCCCGCCATCATTTGCCTGGGCAGGGATTGCACGCTGTCAACGCGCATGCCGAGTCCCCATTCTGCGTCGATGGTTACCAGCAGGGGTGTTTTGGCGATGGTTTGAAATTGATTGATACGCTGCGCCTGCTGGAGAGGGCCGCCCTGGAAAAGGCATAATCCGCCGATATTGTATTTGCGTATTGCCTCCTGCACTTCAGCGTCATAGAAATATGGCTGGCCGTTTTTCAGGGTTGATACCCGAACGATCATCAGTTGGGCAATCTTTTCCTGTTCCGACAGGGTTTTGAAAACACTGTCGACCCAGGCGGTTGCTTTGGGGTCCTGGGCTTTAACGATAGAGAGAAGAGAGAAAAGCAGAAAGACAGAGCAGAATTTCTTCATACGTGGCGAATTGAAAGCGGGAAGGTAAAGTCTTAGGGTGAAAAAACAATCTGAATTAGCTTTACTTCGGTAGCCTTCCGTGGGGTCGCGGGTTATTTCCGTTCTTCGGGCTATTTTGCTTTGCAAAGGAAAAGATACCGAGGTAGTGGAATACTCAATGTCAAGAAATATTAGCCCCGCAATTATTGCAGACTACGAAACCAAGCTCATACCTAAAAGTATGCTGGCAACCAAACTGCACCAACTGGTGGAACAATTGTCTAAAGAAGATATTGACTAATGGCAAAAGGGCCTTAGAACACAACATTCTTGAAGAGTTTACCAGTCCGACAGGCGACTATTGGCGGCTCTTACTGTCTGTACCTGCTGGATTTTCCCCTCACCTGCCCTCGAACAACCGCGAAAGATAATCTTGCGTAAACTCAATAAAAGTGGGTCTTCCATTCACCGTGAGGTTGGGCGTCTGGCATTGCAGCAGGTCTTCCACCAACTGCTGCATCTCGGCCTGTGTCAGTGACGTGCCCGCTTTGATGGCGTGTTGCTGCGAGAGCGTACGCAGCAGCTTCTCCCGGCGCGAGAATTTGATATCGCTGCTGAAATGTTTTACCTGGTCGAGCATTTGTTCGATGGCGGCTTTTTCATTGCCCTGCGCCAGGTCGGCGGGGGTACCCTGCACCACAAAACTGTTGCTGCCGAAAGGCTCGATGCTGTAACCCAGTTGAAGGAGATCGGCGCGGATCTCTTCCAGCAGCACGGCGTCGGCGGGACTAAGCCCGATGGTCACCGGAAAAAGACTTTGCTGCACCGGCACCGGCCGTCCGGCAAAAGCAGCCGCGTATCTTTCGTATAATACGCGTTCATGCGCCAGTTGCTGCTGCAGCAGCAGGAAACCCGCCGTCAGCGGCGCGATGATATAACGGCCCTCGTATTGCTGGTAAGCGGCGGGCGACAACAGGTTCCATTTTTTTTTGGGCTGCTCCCAGTCGAATGTCGACGCCGGCATTTCTTCTGCCGGAACATCCCAACCCTGCCAGCTTTTCGGCGCGCTTTCTCCCGCCGGCTCT
>JAKPBL010000489.1 GCA_029778965.1 Bacteroidota bacterium | reverse complement strand
CGCGCAGCTACCGCCGCTCCCAGCAGCGCCGGGTTATCGGCAAGCAGCCGGTGCAGATCGCTGCCACCGGTGATCACGGCCGGCGCCTGCGCATGGGCGCCGAGCCAGTACTCGGCAAAAGGCTGCTGGCGGGCGTTTTCTTTCGACAACAAGGCAGGCAAATAGGTGAAACCACCCCATTGATAGTGCTGCACCTTTCCTTCTAGGGCAAATACTTTATTTTGTTCCATCGTCCGTAAAATTAGGGCAAAGGCAGCACATGGATAAGAGAGCATTGGGATCACGGGGAGAAGAGCTGGCGGTAAAATGGCTGAAGGCGAACCGGTTCACCATCCTGGCGCAGAACTGGAAAGCCGGCAGGAAAGAGATCGACATCATCGCCTGCAAAAAGAATTGCCTGCACTTTATCGAGGTGAAGACGCGCAGCGGCAATGCCTTCGGTTACGGCGAAGAGCAGGTCGGCCACCGTAAAATGAAGCATATCCGCGAAGCGGCGCAGGCCTATCTCGACGGCCATCCGCAATGGCAGCGCATCCAGTTCGATGTCATTGCGATCGAATACCGGAACGAGGATGAGCAACTGGTTTATTTCGAAGACTTATCGTAAGCGTCTTCCACCCGAGCTTTGAGCTTTTCGACCATCTTATAGGTGGCGGGGCAATATTCTATGTTCTGTTTGTGCACATGCACATAGTCGACCATTTTCTTTTTCGCCAGGTGCGGAAAGCCGGCGCAATCGACCGGCCGCACCTCGTAGATCGAGCACATATTGGTTTTCAGATCGAGGAACTGGCAGGGCTGTTTTACATTCATCCAGTCTTTATCGGCCTTATCGTAGAACAGCCATTTTTCGCGGAAGGCCTCTTCGGTCATATCCAGGTGCGCAGCAATGCGCGTTACATCTTTTTTTGTGAAAGTGGGCGACATGCGTTTGCAGCAATTGGCACAGGTAAGACAATCCACTTCCTGCCATACTTCGGCGTCGATAACGGGCGTCATTTTATCGAGGCCGCGCGGGGGATTTTTTTCCACCTTGGTCAGGAACCGGCGTAACCGGCGCTTGTTATCTGCTACCTGTTTTTTGAACCGCCGGAGATTCACGGCACGGGGGTTGGTGGTTTCGCTCATGCTTGCCTCGAAAATTTATAAGGCGCAATATAAGCGTTCCAATGTTTAAATTGCCTGTCATCCATCCGGAAGCATAAAATGTGGCTGCACTACAAAAAGGGATATAAAGCATGGCTGCGGCTGGAGAAGTCGCTCGCCGACCATTCGGTGGAAGCCTACCTGCATGACATCGACAAGCTGACCCAGTACCTCGAACTACAGGGAAAACAGGCGGCGCCGGGTGATCTGACACTGGAAGACCTGCAGGCTTTTATCCGCTGGATCGCCGAGCTGGGCATGTCTCTCCGCTCGCAGGCGCGTATATTATCGGGCATCCGCAGTTTTTACCGGTATTGCACCATTGAGCAGATCGTGAAAGAAGACCCCTCGGTATTGCTGGAAGCGCCGAAACTGCGGCGGGTGTTGCCCGACACGCTCAGTTTCGCCGAAATAGAGCAGATCATCACGGCGATAGACCGCAGCAAGCCCGAGGGCGAACGCAACAAAGCCATACTGGAAATCATGTATAGTTGCGGACTGCGCGTCAGTGAGGTAGTGGGATTACAGATATCCAATCTTTACCTCGAAAGCGGATTCATACGGGTAACGGGCAAAGGCAGTAAGGAACGCCTTGTTCCCATAGGCGATATCGCGGGCCGCCAGGTGAGCCTTTACCTGGAGAAGGTCAGGAGCAAACAGCCGGTGAAGCCGGGTCATGAAGACATTGTTTTTCTCAATCGCCGCGGCGCCGGGCTGACGCGGGTAATGGTTTTTCTGCTGATCAAAGACCTCTGCGCCAAAGCAGGCATCGGCAAAACGGTGAGCCCGCACACCTTCCGGCATTCGTTCGCCACGCACCTCGTTGAAAACGGCGCCGACCTGCGGGCAGTGCAGGAGATGCTGGGACATGAAAGCATTACCACT
>JAKPBL010000474.1 GCA_029778965.1 Bacteroidota bacterium | reverse complement strand
TCTTGTTGAAATGTTTGAGTAAACGCACTTCTTTTTCCGTGAGCAGGCGCCATTTGCCGCGGTTCACGTTTTTCTTGGTGAGCCCCGCGAACATAACGCGGTCCAGTCCACGTACGTCATAATGCAGGTGTTCGAAAATGCGTCGTACGATGCGGTTACGTCCGCTGTGTATTTCGATACCGATCACTGATTTATCGCGCGGATCGGCATAGCCCACCGCATCAGGCCGCACAAAACCATCTTCGAGGGTCATCCCCGACAGTATCTTGTCGAAGTCGGCCTTGCTGAGCGGCTTGTCCAGGCGAACCTCATAGATCTTTCTTACCTCGTGTTTGGGATGGGAGAGTTGCTGGGCCAGGTCGCCGTCGTTGGTCAGCAGCAATACGCCGCTGGTATTCCTGTCGAGCCGACCCACGGGGTAGACTCTTTCGGCAGTGGCGGTTTTGACGAGATCCAAAACCGTTTTACGCCCCTGCGGATCTTCAACCGTGGTGATATAATCTTTCGGTTTGTTCAGCAGGATATACACCCATTGCCGGCTGGGCTGTATCTTTTTGCCGTTTACTTTCACCTCGTCATTTCCGCTTACTTTAAAACCCGGTTCGGTAACGAGGGCGCCGTTCACGGTAACCACACCCGTTTTTACCAGGGCAGCGGCGTCGCGTCGCGCGCAGATACCCGCATGGGCGATGAATTTGTTCAGCGGCATGATACCACTGTTCTCCTGGGCTGTTTTGGGTGGCTGCTGCAACTGCGGTTTGCCGGCCGGTGAACCTGGTTTGGCGGATTTGCCCGAACGGAGTGGTGCAGACGGGCGGGAAGGTGTATTTCCCGCGGCCGGCGCAACGGCGGCTTTTTTTCTGCCGGCTTCCACCTTTTTCTTTTCTATATCACGGGCGATTTCTTGTTTGAATGCGCGTTTTTCTTTTTTGAAGGCTTCCTTAACGGCGCCTGCTTTCTTCTTGGTGAATTTTTCGAAACCGGTGCTTTTTTTCATGTATGCTCTTTGCTGTTTTACAACAGGATGAGCGGCAAATCTACGTAAAGATTCCCGCCTGGCCTTGTCGCCGGCGGGAAGGTTCTGCTATGGCAGCCTGTGGCCGTTTCCGAAAGAACAGATGATGGCTTTTCCGGTAAACAGCGCAAATAAGGAAGACCGCCTCTCAGCGGCCTTCTTTTGTATTACCGAACCGTCTTCTTAGGGTGTTGTCGTTGCCGCATCTGCCGAAGCGTATCCTGCTGGGCAGGCGTGAGCATCGCGTTTATTTCGCTGCGGTGATCGGCGGCAAGCTTTTTCAGCTGGGCCCGCTGCTGTTCGGCCGCGAGTTCTTTATTGGCGCGGATCACGCTTGCCTGCTGGCGAAAACTGTCGTTCAAACTTTTCATTTTATCTGCCTGTTCATCGGTCAGTTTCAATGCCTTTTTCAGGTGTTCGGACCGTTTTGCCTGGCCATCGGCAAAAGCCGCTTTGCGCGCTGCTTTTTGTTTTGCCAGCTTCGCCTTCTGCTCGGGCGTCAGAATGGCCATCATTTTCTCCTGCTGCTCTTTGCGTAATTGCGCCAGCTGGCTTTTCTGGTCGGCCGTCAACTGCAGGTCTGCAAAGGAATCGTGCTGACGATGCATGCTGCCGGGCCGGCGCTTCATCATAGTGCTGTCTTGTGCCATGGCGCCGCTTATTACAAGGCCCAGGGCTATGGTAGCGAATAGTTTTTTCATCTCTTTTTCTTTATGAGACGAAAGAACGGCCGCCGGGTTTAACCGGCTTTTGCGTAGAAAATGTTAAAGGATTATTTGTTGGCCAGTTGGCCGCAGGCCGCATCGATGTCTTTTCCCCGGCTGCGGCGCAGGCGCACATTCACACCTTTCTTTTCGAGGTGACCCATAAACTGCATTACCTTTTCTTCTTCGGGTTTGCGGAAGTCGGCGTTGTCGATGGGATTGTATTCGATGATATTGACGAGATCGGCCGGTACACGGCGGTAAAGCTGCACCAGCTCATCTGCATCCTGCAGGCTGTCGTTGAAATCTTTGAAGAGGATGTATTCAAAAGTGATCTCATTGCCGGTTTGCCGGTAGAAATAATTCAGCGCATCTACCAGGCTCTGGATATCGTTGCTGTCGTTAATGGGCATGATCTCGTGCCGCTTTGCATCATTGGCCGCGTGGAGCGATAACGCCAGCTTGAAACGAACTTTGTCATCGCCCAACTGGCGTATCATTTTCGCGACGCCGGCGGTCGATACCGTGATGCGCCGCGCACTCATGCCCAGTCCGTCGGGCGCTGTGATCTTGTCAATAGCCCTCAATACGTTCTTATAGTTCAGCAGCGGTTCGCCCATGCCCATGAAAACGATATTGCTGAGCTTTTTGCCGTACACTTTTTCGCTCTGGCGATTGATCAGCACTACTTCGTCGTATATCTCGTCGAACGATAAGTTCCGCTTCCGTTCCATATACCCCGTGGCGCAGAACCTGCAGCTAAGCGAGCAGCCGATCTGCGACGATACGCAGGCGGTGCGGCGCTCGTCGGTCGGGATCAGTACCCCTTCCACCAGGTGGCCGTCGAAAGTTTTGAAACGGCTCTTAAGCGTGCCGTCTTCGCTGTGCTGGGTGAGGTCTTCCCGCAGCGCCGGCAGCGAAAAATGATCGGACAGTTGCTGCCGCAGCCCCTTGCTGAGGTTGGTCATGTCGTCGAAATACAATACAGGTTTGAGCCACAGCCATTCATAT
>JAKPBL010000439.1 GCA_029778965.1 Bacteroidota bacterium | reverse complement strand
GCCTGCAGGCAAACATTGTACTGTCCGCTTTCATTGAACTGGTGGCTGATCTCCGAGCGACTGGTAGTGTGCAGGCTGTCGCCATCGCCAAATTCCCATACAAACCTGATCGCATCTGCCGACGAGCTGTTGGTAAAACGATGCGGTGTATTGACCCTGGGTATGGTGGGCGAATAGCTGAAATCTGCGGTGGGTTTCGTTTGCACCAGCACCTGCTTCTCTATACGGTCGGTGACATTACAGGTGTTCGGATCGGTCACCGTCAGCGTTACCGTGTAAGTGCCTGGATTTTCAAACACTTTCACCGGTGTTTTTTCGGTCGACGTAGTGCCGTCGCCAAAATCCCACAGCCAGGTAACACCCGCTACGCTTGTATTCGTGATCAGCGCATTGTACGGCGCACAACCATTCGGGATATCGAAACCTGCTTTCACCAGCGGACTCACATACATTTCTTTCACCACCGAATCGCCCACATTGCAATAGGTGGTATCGGTCAACACCAACCTGACCAGGTAACTGCCGGCGGCCGGGAAAGAATGCACAATGGGTCCGGCGCCGCTTACAATGCGGGTGCCATCGCCGAAATCCCAGATAAAGCTCGTATCGGTGAACGGTTTTGCCGGAGGCGCCACCGATTCGTTTATGAATTGGAAATTAAGTGATTGGCAGGGGGGTATCTTGCTGCCCGAAAAGCCGAGCGCCGCAGGATTGGTACGTACCCGCACATTCACATAGGCCGTATCCCGCTCATTACAGCTTTCGGGGTCGATCGCGATCAGCATCACCCGGTAATCGCCGATCTGGTTATACGTGTATTCAACGGAAGTATTGGTAGTGTTGACAGGGGGTGTTCCGTCGCCAAAGTCCCAGATATAACTTTTTGCATTTCGAACTGTATCTGCAAATTGGAAAGTGGTGGGTACGCATCCCGCCGTATCCCGAACGCCATCGATGTATGCCACGGGACCGGCGCCCACGCCGGCAAAGTTGAAATGAATTTTAACCGCCGCGAGGTTACACTGCGCGCCGCTGCCTGTGTTGTGTGATCCTGAGTAACCGTTTGAGCAGCAATAGGCGCCGGGTGAGATAGGGAACCTGGGGCGCTGCCTGCTGTTTGTTACGCAGTTGGCGCACATCGCCTGGTAGATGACCCCGTTTTGGTCGTACCGGCTGGTGCCGCCGTCAACATGTTCTGACAAAGGACCATTCTGCCCGAAAAAAGTAGCATATAGCAGGCTGGTCGCATCACGCTTGATCACAATGAAGTAAAAGTCGTTGTTGTCGGTGGTAGATTTGATCGCATCGGGTGAGACCGGCAGGCCGAGCGTACCCTGCATGCCGAAGCTGCCCATCTCCCCGCCCCAGCCCGAAACATATACATTCTCGCAACGATCCACCAAAAAGGCAACCGGCGAAATATTGGGATTGGCCCCGGCGGTTCCAAAACAGGTACGGTATTCCCAGGCCGAGAGATCGGGTCGCAGTTTCCCCACAAACTGGCGGGTGCCGGCAGTACCATAAGTCGCATTGATGAGACTCATCTGCCCATAGGTAATGCCCATTACATAAGGATAACCCGCCCGGTCGAACTTCAATCCCAGAACAGCATCACGGCTGTTGGTGCCAATAAAGGCAGTGCGCCGCAATATGGTTCCATCGCCCGAAAAAACGGCTACAAAACCATCGGTAGGGCCGCCGCCAAAGCCCGCGCCCACCGTGCCGGCATGATTGCCCGGCAGGTCGCTGCTTTCGGTAGCGCCACCCATATAGATATCGCCGTTGACCGGATGAATTGCCAGCACGAAACCCGCATCGCGGCCCTTGCCGCCCAGGTAGGTCGACATCAATACCGTCGAGAGATTGGGGTCTGTTTTTATCAGCACCGCGTCTTGTCCGCCGCCGGCAAACGTTTTAAATGGGGCGTTGGCCGTGGTATAGAAATTATCCGACATGGTGCAGGAAGCCAGGTAAATATTCCCCGCGTTGTCGAGCATCACTTCGCTCCGCGCGTCGTCCCCATAAAAATTAATCAGGCCATCGGTGCTTCCTGAATGGCTGTTCCGCGTGTTTAAACCGTCATGACCTGTACCCCCGATCCGCATCGAGCCTACCAGGTTGCTGCCGTTTGCATTCAGCTCGGTCAGCACAATATCGTAACCGCCCAACCCGTCGACGCCGCCAAAGGTACCGGTCGTGGGATAATCGCTTGAACTGGTTCTGCCTGCTATGATGAGGTTACCACGGTTGTTTTCGATAAGGCTATGCGGCTGTTCAGCTCCACGGCCGCCCAGGTAAGTGGCATAGACCATCTGGTTACCGTAGGTATTGAACTTCATGATACCCATATCGAAGATTTCATCTCCTCCCATACCGCCAAAAT
>JAKPBL010000134.1 GCA_029778965.1 Bacteroidota bacterium | reverse complement strand
ATAGTACCATCCCTGGCTGAAGGTTTGCGCCAGGAAGGCAAAAAACAACAGGAATGTGAGCAGTTTTAACACTGCGCAAAGGTAAATCAAAATTGTGTCATTGCATTGACAAAGTAGCCGGATGGAAATTTTTCCAGGAATGCCAGAACTCCTGGTATGCACTGACCGGTTTCAGCAGGCTGTCTTTTAGCGGACCGTCTGTACACAAGCCATCCATGCTCCAGGTAGATTTCGTTTCGCTGTCCGTTAAAGTATGCTGTACTTTGTTCTTCTCAAAATGCAATGTCTGATTACCTACCCGGCGATCCCATACATGGAACGAAGCTGAATCATTCTCCAGTGCAAGCAGCAAAGGCACACCGGGCAACGAGTCTTCTATCAATTCTTTTTTTACCAGATCGTTCCAGTCATACGCTTTTGCAAACCCGCCGTGCAATACGCCTACTACCCATGATTTGAATTTCCAGGAAGCGGAATCTCTTTTTTCAAGAGATCCTTTAATGGTTCCTTTATTGTAGTTGTCTAGCCCGGCATATTGTTTCCTGTACAGGCTGTCGGGCAGGAGCACCGTAGTATTGGGGTGCAGACGCACCCATGCAGCCAGCGACAATTGCCGGGAAGGGATTTCAGTAAGCGCGTGTCCTTTCAACGGGCCCGCAATTGCCATTCCTGTTGCCTGCTGCCACCAGCTTTTGGTGGTCGCATCTTCAAACATTGCATTAAAATGATCCATACCCACCAGCCTGAATGTTTCCGGTTTGTCATTTACCAGCGGACTGAATACCCTTCCCGTTCTGCAAACCGTACAATAAGTAACCATAACCGGTGTCTGGCCGATGCTGTCCCTGACCTGGTGATGATAACCGATGATTTGAATCGGAAATGCTTTCGCTTCGCCGTTAATGGCAACACCGATCACCAATACGGTGTCGGCACCTGGCAGGGAGGCAACCGAGAAATTTTTGTTTTCCGGCTGGTAGAACATTTTATCGGCCTCAAACCGGAAATTGAAAAGGTAGAAGACCATGCCGTACAACAACAATACAAGCGCCAGCAAAACCCTCGACCATCTTTTTCCCCGGGTAAGGCCATGCATTACCGGAAGGGCAACCAGCAACAACAATACGATCCTTATCCACCTGATGTTCCTTCCAAGCCAGTACGCAAAGTCAATGCTGTTGGACTGCTGGCTGCCCGGGAAAGGCATGATAAAATATACCCTTGCTATTTCCGCTGCAAAGAGCAGCAATAGTCCGATAATCAAAACGGAACGTTTCATGCTGTTTTTTTTGATTTATGCCGCTATTCCTCTGATACAGGTAGCGGAAACTTGTCCCAAACATCATCCCCTGCCCTGTCGACAGGCAACTGCGCCAGTAAATTATACCTGCGCATATCCAGCCACCGATGGCCTTCATAGAACAGGGAATACCTTCTCTGGTTCAGCATTTCGGTAATAAGGGCAGCCTGGGTGGAAGCGCCGCTGTATGCAGGCAGGTTATGGCCGGCCCTTATTTTATTGATGGCTGTTATTGCCGGCGCCAGGTTGTTTTTCTGTATGTTGGCTTCTGCATAAATAAGAATTAATTCTTCATTACGTATGATGGGTACGGCTGCTGTGCCGGAAGTATATACCCAAACATCCCGGTTGGAAGACAAACCGTTCAATGAAGCGGTCGAGGTACGCAACGTGGCTTTGGCTATCCTGTCGTCATTCGCTTCTATGTCTGCTGCAAAAGACGGATGTGCCACTCTTATCTCGCCGCTTTGGTTTTGCGGAATAAACATAGGGTTCAACTGATCGCCCGAGCCTGTTCCAAATACGTGATAGGCGCCGAGGGTAAAACTCTTATCCAATCCAAAAAAAGATTCATTCAATGCGGTTAGTGCGCCGTCCCAGTTCTGCCGGTACACGGCTACCCTTGCAGCCAGCGCGCGGTTAAATGTAAGGAAATTGGCCGCGTCGGCAAAACCATCAAAACCTGCCAGTGTAAAGGAGAAAGCGGCAGTATTGAGATCTGTTTTTGCCGAATCAAGCAGGGAGGAAATGGCATTCAGCGCGTCGGTATATTCCAGGAATGCGCCGAGGTGATCGGGATCCGACACATCAACCCTTATGCCATTGGTATAAGTAAGATTCAGGTTCATCAAAAGCTGGTATGCCTTTATGGTTCTTGCAAAACCGATATAGCCGTTTTTCTGCGCGGAACTTATGCCGGTGGAATTGGCCGCAGCCTGTATCAGCACATTGCAGTTCTTTACCACGCGGTAGCGCGCCGCCCATGGCTGTGTAATATAAAAGTTACTGCTGCTCAATGTGCCGGCATTGGCGCCCAACAGATCCGTAACATACCG
>JAKPBL010000387.1 GCA_029778965.1 Bacteroidota bacterium | reverse complement strand
GTGCGGCCTTCGAAAATATAGTTGTTCTCGTCGAGTTTCCGGTTCACGCTTTCTTCGTCGTCGAACTCATCGCGGATATCGCCGATAACCTCTTCCATAATGTCTTCCAGGGTCACGATGCCGCTGGTGCCGCCGAATTCATCCACCACGATGGCGAAATGCGTACGCCGCGACCGGAAATCGGCCAGCAGGTCTTCTATCCGCTTTTGCTCATGTACGAAATAAGGCTGGCGCATGAGCGAATGCCAGTTGAAACCGGTAGATTCATTCAGGTGCGGCAAAATATCTTTGGTATGCAACAGGCCCATGATTTCGTCGAGACTGCCGCGATAAACGGGCACGCGAGAATAGTGGAACGATTCGAGCTGCCTGACGAGGTCGCTGAAACCCAGGTTATAATCCACGCCGCTTACGTCGAGCCGGGTGCGCATGACCTGCTTTACACTGATGTCACCGAATTTAGCGATGCCGCGCAGGATGTTTTTTTCTTCTTCAGACGCATTGCTGTCTTCTTCCAGCTCTTCGAAATGCGTACCGCCGTAGTCGGCGCCCAGCGAGCGTTCGATACCGTCAGACATGCCCACCAGCCAGATGCTGAGGCGTTTGAGCAGCAGGTGAACGATTTCGACGAGGTAACTGGCGTCGCGCGCAAAGCGAAGGTTGTTCCGGGAAGCATATACCTTGGGCAGCACTTCGCCGAACAGGATGAGAAAAAATGTGATCAGTATGATCTTGATCAGCACATCCACAAAGGGGAAATTACCTTTGATAGGCAGCAACTGGTCGATCAGGAAATTCGAAAGAATGATGATGGCCAGGTTAACGATGGCGTTGCCGATGCGCATGGAGCCGAGCAGGATTCTCGGTTCTTCGAGCAGGGTGACGATCCGTTTCCAGGAGCCGCTTTGTTTTGTTTTCAGCATGTTGATATCGCGGTGCGACAGGCTGAAAAAGGCCACTTCGGCACCCGAGAGGAAATAGGATATCACCAGCAATACCAGGATAAGTATTACCAGCAGCGTGGTTCCCTGCAGGTTGGCGACCAGAAGAAGCGGTGGGAAAAATGTATGCATGAACAGGTCTACCGTGGCGTGGTGCAAAGCAGTTGTTTTATGTCCGGGTACAAATTTGCATTAATTTCTCCATTCAGAAGGGCAGATCCTGGTTGGGTTCAGGCGGTGCGTCGGCGCTGCTCATGCCTTCGAGTCCTTCGCCGGGCATTCCCTGGATACTATTGCCGTGCATCTCGTTGCGTTTATCGAGCATGATCAGGTTGTCGCCCACTACTTCGGTGGCGAATTTTTTATTGCCTTCCTTGTCTTCCCAACTGCGCGTGCGAAGGCGCCCTTCAATATATACAAGGCTTCCTTTATGGAGGTATTTCTGGGCCAGTTCTGCCAGCCCGCGCCATAGAACGATGGTATGCCACTCGGTTTGTGAAATCAGTTTGCCCGTGCGGTCTTTGTAGGTTTCGGTGGTGGCCAGCGAGAACTTGGCCACGGCGATATTTCCTTCGAGGAATTGCACATCCGGGTCTTTGCCCAGGTTACCGATCAACATCACCCTGTTAACGCCTCTCATACTTTGACTTTGTTGTTTGGGTTAAGATTCGTTGCTCTGCGGTGGTTCCTTTTAAAGATAGTTGATTTTACCCGTCCCACCTTTACCCGACGGGTGGCACCCGACGGGTAAAAGCGGTGAAAAATTACGGACGACACATAAAATACTAACAATCAATAAATTG
Organism: Bacteroidota bacterium; assembly: GCA_029778965.1. Classification (GTDB taxonomy): domain Bacteria; phylum Bacteroidota; class Bacteroidia; order Chitinophagales; family Chitinophagaceae; genus Flavihumibacter. The sequence goes on along the minus strand of JAKPBL010000387.1, from coordinate 2,306 downwards.
CGTTTTTTTCTTCATTCACCCGTCAGGTGCCACCCGTCAGGTGCCACCCGTCGGGTGGCACCTGACGGGTGAATGATCAGAGTGGGTTTTTTTCCAGATATTTTGTGATGAACCGCGGAAAAGCCAACTGCCGCAGGGTTTCGGCGGGCAGCAACTGGTAGCCGGTATCGGGCGGCAGGGGGAAATCGAGCTGCACCCGGGTGAAAATACCTTCGATCTGCTGGTGGGTGAGTTGTTGCTTCTGGGGAGACGACACCTTCATAATACGGCCCTTCCACCCCGGGAATAGCTTTGCCAGCATGGTTTCCATCGACTTGTCGCTGGCGGCCAGCGCCGCGTCTGACTCATACAGCACCCATTCAAAAAGGTCTTTCCAGATATCGTTTCCGGTGCGCTGGCGCACATAAAACCCGCCCTTATAAGAGAGGATGAAAAAATTGAGAAACCGGGTTTTGCGTACCAGCGACTTAGACTTCACGGGCAAAATATCGACCCATTTGTGCCGAAAAGCCTGGCAGTCAAACCGCTGCACGCAGCTATCGCAGCGAGGCAGTTTTGGCTTGCAGATCACCGCGCCAAAATCCATAATCGCCTGGTTATAAACACCCGGCCGGGCGAAATCGAGCATGGAATTGGCCAATTGGGCGTACATATTCTTCCCTTCGGTACTGTCGATCGGCGTGCTGATGCCGAAGAAGCGGCTGATCACCCGGAAAACATTTCCATCGAGCACTGCGAAAGGGTGATCGTATGCAAAAGAAGCGATGGCGGCGGCGGTATAAGGACCTACGCCTTTCAGTGCCAGGATCTCCTCATAGCTGTCGGGGAACCGGCTATTTCGTTCAAAGGCAATATACCGGGCGGTGGTCAGCAGGTTACGGCAACGGCTATAATAACCCAACCCTTCCCACAACTTAAATACCTGCTCATCAGGGGCCAGCGCCAGGTCGCGGATGGAAGGGAAAGCGGCGATGAACCGCTCGTAATAAGCCAGCCCCTGTTCTACCCTGGTTTGCTGCAAAATGATCTCACTCAGCCATATTTTATAGGGATCCTTCTCCCCTTTCCAGGGCATTTTACGGGTGTTCTCCGTCTCGTTCCAATGCAAGAGCCGGCCGGTAAAATCTTTTTGCATAAATACGTAACGAAAAATATTTCAATTTAATTCAAAATCAATAAATTGCATGAGTGTTGTAGAGTTTCTTGGATTGATTTATATTAATTAACAAATTCATATTTGTTCCCGACACAAACCTGGCTATTATGAGAAAGGCCGACCTCATCAATCAAATTGCAGAAAAGACCGGTATTCCGAAGGTGGATGTGCTGGTTACACTCGAAGCTATGTTCAAAGAGGTGAAAGACGTGCTGTCGCAGGGCGAGAACATTTATATCAGGGGCTTCGGAAGTTTCATCACTAAAAAACGGGCCGCAAAGATTGGCCGCAACATCAAGAAAAATGTTGCCGTCGAAATCCCCGAGCACTACATTCCGGCCTTCAAGCCTGCGAAAGAATTTGTGCAGGAAGTGAAAAAACTCAAAACAATTAAGGAAGGGCAACCAAACCCCGACGAAGAGATGTAATTTTGCCACCTTAGCGAAATAAGGTGAAAAAAGAACAAATTATCGTTGTCGCCGTGGGCTGCATAGCCCTGCTGGGGATTTATTTCTGGGGAAATACCAAACCTCCCCGGCAGAAGGCTGCTGCCAATACCGAAAAAAAGGAATCGCCATTCGATATCAGCACCGCGATACAGGCGGCGACGGCGCAATTGCCTGCCAATCAGCAGGCCTACGTAGGTAAACTGGCCGGATCTGTAGTACGGGGCGACGTAAAAGACCAGCAACTGCAGGTGTACCGGCAACTGGCCGCCTTCTGGAGCGATTCCGCCCATGCCTTCCTCCCCTTTGCTTTTTATACAGCGGAAGCCGCTAAATTGGAAAATTCTAAAAAAAGTCTCACCTTTGCAGCCCAATTGTTGTTGAACAACCTGCGTGGCGTGGATCAGCCGGGGATCAAATCCTGGCTGGCTACCGAGTCAAAAAACCTGTTTGAAAAGGCCCTGGTGCTGGATCCGGATAACGACTCTCTGCAAATCGGGCTGGGCAGCACTTATATTTTCGGCGCGCCGGCCGACAACCCGCAGGAGCTGATGCAGGGCATCCAGCAGATCCTGGCAGTAAGCCGGAAAGATTCCACCAATATCTATGCCCAGAAAATGCTCGGAATTGGCGGCATTGTATCGGGACAATACGATAAAGCGGTGGAAAGGCTGGAGAAAGTATCGCTGGCTACACCGCACGAC
>JAKPBL010000626.1 GCA_029778965.1 Bacteroidota bacterium | reverse complement strand
GTTCAAAAGTTCAAGAGGAACGCCCTCTTTTCTTTGCGCCCAGGTATTCGCCCCTAGAAATTCACTTCTAAATATGTCAAGGTTGTTTGTCATTACCTGTTTATTTAGGTGTTACGTGATATGTCCTGCTCAATTCCATTTTTCGAAGCTAGCGGGTCGCTATTCCTTTTTTGTCGTTAACATATTCCAAAATATCACCCGGTTGACAGTCCAATGCTTTACATATTGCCTCTAATGTACTAAAACGAATGGCTTTCGCCTTCCCAGTTTTTAAGATCGAAAGGTTAGACAATGTCAAATCAACTTTTTCGGAAAGTTCATTCAGGGAAATTTTTCGCTTTGCCATCATCACATCCAGGTTTACAATAATCGGCATAGCTCAAATGGTTAAGTCGTTTTCAGATTTCATATCTACGGCATTTTGCAATATTTTTTCGAATATTGCTGCAGCAGTGGCAACCACGATGGAAACAAAAGTGGTCAGGATACAAATGGCAAGAAAACCTGCAGGGTCGTCTTCTTTGCTATGGAATATTCTTATATATACCCCTGCAATCACGATTAAAACACTTAGTGCCATTGCGCAATATTTTATGCTCTTTAAAGCCCCTACAGAACTTACTGAAAATACGCTATTCTGCCTGATATATCCCAGCAACCTGAACGCTTTATACAACGCAATAAAGAAAGCAATTGATGCTGCGTATCCATACAAGATAAGCGGGTCGGTGTAAATGCTGACCAAGTCAAGGTTCGCGGCTCTGCCCTCGGTTAGGGGCATACGGACCAGTATAGCAAGGGCCACCATGCCGATAAGCACGATGACTGCCTGAAGAAAGATGATGGAAGTTTTTTTCATAGCGTCTTTGTGTTATACGGTTAAATCATTTTCGTGCTGAATATCTACTCCCTTTTTGAAAATTGTCGCAATAATATAAATGACAGCTCCCATTAAAATAAAAGCCTGGCTGTCTTCCCAAAACTGGTTTACCTTGTTTGCGACAACACCGTAATGCGCTAAATAATTTTCGGTTAACTGCCGGGCAATATGACTTAACAGTCCGATTGAAAGCGTGTAATAACTGATCTGTAAAATTTGTGCGGCAACAAAACTGCTGAACGGTTTTGCTAAATCCATTTTGTGCATTAGCCTTATAACTATGTAAAACAAGCAGGCTTTTAAAACTGAAATGACCAGAATAAAACTGTAAATACCCAAAAAAACCATTCTATTGTTCTTATACGTTTCCGTCAGGTCCAGCTTTTGATAAAGATTCCCGATAAATGCAGGCTTATACAGACTGAAAAAGAAATTTACCAGTAAGCCTCCTGCTTCAATGCACAAGCCGACAAAAATGATCCAGGCCACTACATATAAGCCCTTAAATACAACGTTGTTTGTCTTTGACATCATTGCTGATTTTTAAATAATACAGCAAATATAGGCAAATATTTATTGATAAACAATAAATATTTATCCTTTATAGAAAACCGGTCAACACTGTATCTCGTACCGCTAAAGCCAAACTGTACTGCTCAATAGTATGTCTGGCCAGTCAAATTGCAATTAAATAGTAGCACCAAGGCAAGGAATTATTCGATACTCCTGCCAATGGAATGATAGTGATCGTCTGCAGCGGTAGCCGCCTCACCGGTAACGTAGTTTTTGAATATATTCTAACGTGTGTTTAGCTTCGTCTACATTCGAATAGTTTCTGTGTTCAAATAACTTTTCGGCCAATTTAATTTGTGCTTCTTTGAAAATACTTGCCATTAGGAACAATGAATTCCAGTTATTTTCGATGTTTGCGTCTGTATAGGTTTTCAGTACTTCACCATAGAAAGAGCTGTCCAGGTGTATTTATCAGCAGATTTCTCCGATTTCCCCATTGAGATTTTAAAGTCAAAAGCATAGCCAATTCTCCAAGCTATCATTTGCAAAAACATCGGTCTCACTACAGTTCCCAACATGTCTTTTGCATAGATCACTTCTTTCCTTTTTAGCCCTTTGCCACGTATGTAATTGTCCACCAAAATTCATTACATACTTCAAAAAACGCCTGCTGGCCGGGTTTGGCAATATGATAGTCGTTGTCAGTAGGCGGGGGGACATCTTTGAAAAGTTCATCTTTGTCCAACCAAACGATTGTCAGGCTATCTGCTTCAAAATCAGTTCCCGGCTTTTCCCTATCCTTCTGTAGAACAGAAGTAATTTTATGCATTTTTGCAATGTCGGCCGGCGCACGGGCCACGGAACGCCCGAAACCGGCATTGGCATGCGTTTTTTGGCGCGCGTTAAAAACAACTCATGTCACTCCATGCCAACAAACCCGGCGGACTGCACCGGCTCTTCGACAAGATCGCCAGCAAAATCACCCGGGCCAGCGGCAGCCCCGCCGCCTTTATTGCCGCCGCCCTCCTGGTGATTGTCTGGGCCGCGGTAGGACCACTCGCCGGCTTTTCCGAAACCTGGCAGTTGGTCATCAACACTGGCACCACCATCATTACATTTCTCATGGTATTCGTGATCCAGCAATCGCAGAATAAAGACACCATGGCCATCCAGCTCAAACTGAACGAGCTGATCGCCGCTATCGAAAAAGCCGATAACAGGCTGATCGATATCGAAGACCTCACCGAAGACGAAATCGAGGTCATCAAGAAAAAATACATCGACCTGTCCGATAAATCGGGCTCCTGACGCCGCTGCCCTGTCACCGGCCGGAGAACCCCGAACGGCCACCAGCGGGATCGCCCCGAACCGGCTGCAAGGCCTCAGTGGCGCCGGCAGAAAACTACCGGCGGTTACCGCATTTTTTCTCAATTTCGCCACGCATGCCTTATATCCATATTACCCGCCAATGGGTGCGCGACATCGTTATCGGCTGCGGCTTTTGCCCCTTTGCTGCACATGTATATGACCGTGACCTGATCCGGTATCGCGTGGCGGAAAAAGACGAAGCGCTCGATGAGCTGCTACTGGCCGAAGCGCGCTGGCTCGATGACAACAGCAATACCGAAACCACCCTGGTCATCGTACCGCACGCCCTCGATGATTTTGAAGACTACCTAGATACGCTCGACGCGCTCGAAACCCGCCTGGTCGGCGAGGGTTATGAAGGCGTCTATCAACTGGCCAGCTTCCACCCGTTGTATGCCTTTGAAGGCGCCCCGCCCGACGACCCGGCCAACTATACCAACCGTGCCCCCTTCCCCCTTTTCCACCTGTTGCGCGAGGAAAGCATCGACCGGGCGCTGGAACACTATGCCGGCGACCCGGAAGCCATCCCCGACCGCAACATCGCCTTCGCCCGGAAAAAGGGTATCGATTTCTTCAGGGCCCTGCTCTCGAACCTGGGTAAATAGCTGGCCGTGGAATTAATTTTTACCGACCATAGGGGGAAAAGGATGAATGGTTGTCGTATCGTAAAGACCCTTTGGCAGAAGCGATTATTTTTGACCGGCATTATCAACGCCCAGGTATGACGATATCCCACACGGGCCCGCGGCTGCTTCCCACCGATGCGGGCAACCTAGACTTTGAACAGGTGTTCCGGACTTATTATAAGCCGCTGCACGCCTATGCCTGCACGATACTGAAAGATACCTCCCAGGCGGAGGAAATGGTACAGCAGGTATTCGTTGCCCTTTGGGAGAAACAGGACTAGCTCGGCATCCGGCAATCGGCCACCGCCTATCTCTACCGCGCCGTACACAACCGCTGCCTGAACCAACTCAAACATGAAAAAGTGAAAGCAGCTTACCAGCAATACAACCGCCTGCGGCCGGTCGATTACCCCTCGGCGGCCGGCCGGGTACAACTGACCGAATTACAGCAAAAGCTCGACGAGGCGCTGGCCACCCTGCCCGAGCAATGCCGTACGGTTTTCCAGCTCAGCCGCTTCGAAGAGCTGCGCTACCAGGAGATCGCCGACCGGTTGTCCATCTCCGTGAAAACCGTCGAGAACCAGATCGGCAAGGCGCTGCGATTGCTGCGCGAGAAACTGGCCGATTACTTACCCCTATTGTTCATCCTCTTCAACCTGCCGCTATGAACACAGCGAACGACTTCGAAGCGTTGATCATCCGCTGGTTGGCTGGCGAGGCCAGCGCCGCCGAATTGCAGGCGCTGGATGAATGGCGCCGCTTGTCGCCCGGCAACGAAAAACAATGCCGCGACCGCCAAACCATCTGGAATGAAAGCCGCCGGCTGGCCGCCGGCAGCGAGGTGAATGTAGATGCTGCCTGGCACCGTTTCCAGCAACGCATCCAGCCCGCGACGCCCGCTCCAAAAAGCATCTCTTTTTTCCGGCGCATGGCTGCCATCTTCGTGCTGGCGATGGGACTGGCGGTGGCGGGATGGCTGGTTTACCGGCAATCAGCACCCACCCTGCAAGTTGCCAGCGCCGACAGCGTACTGACCCGGTCGTTGCCCGACGGCTCGGCCATTACCCTCAACAAAGCCGCCCGCATCGGCTATCCCCGACAGTTCAGGGGCGCCACCCGGCGGGTGACGCTTGAAGGCGAAGCATTTTTCGATGTCAAACGCGACAGCAGTCATCCATTTGTAGTGGAAGCCGGCAGGCTTACCATCACCGTACTCGGTACTTCTTTTAATGTAAATGAACAGCAGGGCCTTACCGAAGTGATCGTGGCAACCGGCCGCGTGCGGGTGCAGCGCGGCGGCTTATCGGCCGAATTGTTGCCGGGCGACAAGCTGCGCGCCTACGACAGCCTGGATCATTTTCTGCAAACCAAAGAGACCGATCAACTGTACCGGTATTACAGCAATAAACAATTCGTGTGCGACAATACCCCGCTCTGGAAACTGGCCGAAGCCCTGGAGAAAGCCTATGGCCGCCGCATTCGCATCTACAACCCCACCATCCGCGAGCTGCGTATCAGCACCACCTTCAATGAAGAACCGCTGGAAAATATCCTTGCGGTGGTGGCGCAAACTTTCGATATCCGCGTGATCAAAACCAACGACGATTATGTGCTGGAATAAATATTATCTGGTTGTGGCCTTCACCCTCCTCTCCTTTTGCGTGAAAGCGCAATTGCTGGAACGCATCGTAACAGTGAGGGCTGACCGCTATACCGTACAACAGGTGCTGGAGCTGATCAGCAACGAAGGCAATTTCTTTTTCAGCTATAACAGCGCCCTGGTGCCGCGCGACAGCCTGGTCGATTATGCAGGCGGCCGCCACACTGTAAACGCCGCACTGGCGCAGATTTTTACCGGCGAGTTTGAATTCCGCGAAAGCGGCAATTATATCATCATCCGGCGGCGCCCGCTCCAGGTAAGCCTGGTTACCAGCCAGCAGCCCGGCAACGACGGTGTTTACCTGGTAAGCGGTTATGTGCGCGACGACCAGACCGGCGAGCAGTTGCCAGACGCCAGCGTGTATGAAAAAGACCGCCTGCAATCGACCCTCACCAATACCGATGGTTATTTCAGGCTGAAGCTGCGCTCCAAATACAAAACGGCCGCCCTGACGGTGAGCAAAGAGTTTTACCAGGACACTACCGTGCGCCTGCAGCCGGGCCTTGACCAGCAACTGACGGTAACCCTGCAGCCTGCTGATTTTTACGGGTCGCAGGTGATCATCGGGCCGGGCCGCAGCTACCCGCCCGATTCATTGTTTATCGCCGTACCACAACCCGACAGCAGCAGCATCTTATACCTCTACAAAAAGCTCGATTCCATCCGCGTGCAGCGAACAGCCATGGGGCGCTTCGTGCTGTCGTCGCGCCTGCGCATGCAGAGCCTCAACTTCGGCAAATTCTTCACCGTGCGGCCGGTGCAGGCATCGGTGCTGCCCGGTCTCTCTACCAATGGCCGGATGAACGCGCAGGTGGTCAATCATTTTTCGCTGAACCTGTTCGGTGGTTACAGTGCCGGTGTGAAAGGCGCTGAAATCGGCGGACTCTTCAATATCGACCGAAAAGATGTGGCGCATGTACAGGTAGGCGGTTTATTCAACCTGGTGGGGGGTAATACCAGCGGCTTCCAGGCGGCGGGCATCGTCAACAGCGTGCAGGGCAACACCCGGGGTATGCAGGTGGGCGGCGTAGCGAATTTCAATCGCCTGGGTTTCCGCGGGCTCACGGTGAGTGGCGTGGCCAATACCAATATGCGTTCACTGGATGGCTTGCAGGTAGCGGGCGTCAGCAATTTTGTACGGGATACCATCAGGGGCGTGCAGGTGTCGGGCGTTGTCAACTATGCACGGCGACTGGAAGGTGTGCAGGTGGGGCTGGTCAATATTGCCGACAGCTCTTCGGGGCTGAGCATCGGGCTGATCAATATCGTATGGAAAGGTTATCACAAGCTGGCCCTGTACGGCACCGAGCTTACGCCTTACAACGCTGCCGTTAAAACCGGCAATCACCGGTTGTACAGTATCCTGATGGGCGGCGTGCAGCCCGATACCAGCCGGCGCATTGTCAGTTTCGGGTATGGCATCGGTACAGAAAAACGGCTTGGAAAAACAA
>JAKPBL010000625.1 GCA_029778965.1 Bacteroidota bacterium | reverse complement strand
CTGTGCAGCCGGTTATGGACGCCAGACCGGCAGAACGACGGCCAATTGCAGGTCAGCGCCGTAAGTGAATACGAAGGTCTCAGGGCCGAAAAAACATTTTGCATGAGCCGGTATGCCGCGTCGTATGCAGTGACAGACCGGGTTACCAATATCCGTTCCACGGGGCGCCTGTTTAATATGGTGCAGCATCCCACCCTGGCGCCTCCTTTTTTAAGTGCCGCGACGAGGATCGACAGCAATGGTACGGAAGGCTTTACGCAAACAGGCAGTTGTGCTGTGCCTGATGAAACGCTGTTGTGGCCGCTGGTATTTGCTGCCGACGGGTCTGTTGCAGGTCTTCATAATCTTGCGACCACCGGCAACGGGATCTTCAGTTTCAGGGTGGATGCAACATCATCCATTGGCTGGCTCACGGCTTATTCTCCCGATTGCAGGTTGCTGATCGGTTATGTATGGAAGCGTTGCAGTTTTCCCTGGATACATATCTGGGTATCGGCCGGCGAGGACGGGCTGAAAGCGGTGGGATTGGAGTTCGGTACGGCGCCCCTGCATCTTTCTTATGACAGGTTGGTACAGGGGCCTGCACACATAATGAATGAGCCGGTTATGCTTTACCTCGATGCCGGTCAAAGCTTTGTGGCGGGCTATGAAAGTTTCCTGCTACCGGTGCCGGGCAATTTCAACGGCATAAAAGCCATTGTACCTGCGGGAGAAGACTATCTCATTTACGGATACGACGATGATTTTCGCATTCACCTGGAACAGGCCGGAATTCAATTGTAAGAAATGAAAAAAATAAATTTTTATGGGCCGGTGCTGGTGCTGGCCGCCTGGCTTATGCCATTCGCCGGTTATTCAGCGCCGCCGGGAAACGGGGCCGGCATCATTTTCCATAACGGGAACGCCTGCAGGATATCGTCGGGCCCATTTGTACTTTCCTATAAAAAAGGAATGAATTATATCGCTGTGTATCGCCGGGAAGAGGAGAGGGCGGACACGGGGCGTTATTTCCGGTTGCATCCGGGCGGCGGCGACCAGGCGCTCGACGTTTTCAATACCAGCCGGTCGTTAGCCCTGCATTGTACCGAAAACAGCAATGAAGCCGTGATGAAGATCAGCGGGAAACGCGATTGGGGTAGTTACCAGTTGATCGTGACGGCGTCAAAAAAAGAGCCGGGACTCATCAACGCCCGCATAGAGTTGCAGGTGGCCGCCGGCAAATCCGTTCCTGCCGCTTTGTTCGCAAAGGGCAGCCCAGAACTGTCATACGCACGCAGGTACGGTAAAGGATTTGTTTTTTACCTGAACAGCACACCAGGGTCTTATACCTATCATACTGCGGGCGACGACCGCGACTCTGCCGCTATTGTTGACCGGAACCAGTTTGTATTTATGGGAGATCCGTCGATACTGAAAGCGACCCTGTTTCAATACGTGGATTTCAGCTCGCTGAATCTTTATTTTACCCAAACAGGCTCCATTCTGCTCAATACGGTACAGCAACCGGAAGGCTGCCTGGGCGTACCGCGACCGCCGCAGGAGGCAGGCTTCGATCGTTTTGGCTTTACCACACCCACCGGCCGGAGTGCGGTGCGAAAAGCCGGCAATTTGCTGGTAAGCAATACCTGGTTATTGCTGCAGCCCGGTGTTCCGGGCATACATGAGCCCGCGAAATACAGCCAGCGGTTTATCGAAGGCGTGGCTGCGGTGTACGATCACATTGAAAAACCAACTTATAAATTTGTCGATTGGCCCCGGCTGACAGACAAGGGCCTGCACGACCTTGAAAAGCTGAAGCATGACCAGCCCGGAACCGCGATCATTTATCCGCAGGCAAACCTGTGGTCGTTGCGAAAGTACCAGCACGATTTCGCGTCTGCCCCGGCGGAGGCATTGCTGACCGGCGCCGAAGACAGTTGGGCCCGCGTGCAATCGGCTTTGCCTTACGGAGATGCCTGGCAATATCTCTATCCGCTGGTGATGGCGGGTGAATATGCTGCGGCCTATAATAGTGAACCGGCAAAACAGGCTTTTCTCGCCGCGAAGGAAAATGTATTGAAAGTGGGCGCTGCATTGAATTACGTATTCCCGCTGCGCATCGCGGCCGATTTTTCCAACCCCGGAAAATTCAGGAACCAGTATGACTGCACGGGTGCATTTGTTTACCTCACGTTGTTATACCATGAGATGACGGGCGAATCCCGCTTTTTAGACAGCGCTAAGAAGGCCGGCGACAGGTTGTGCCAAATGGGTTTTGAATTTCCCTTTGAATTCACTACTACGGCGCTCGGCCCGCTGGCAATGCTGCGCCTGTACAAAATAACCGGCGACAAAAAATACCTCGATGCCGTAAGCATTCCGCTGGCGGCGATCTTTCGTCATTCCTGGCTCTTCAATCCGTCTTACGGCCAGTACAAGGGCAGAACCATCTTTATGCTTACGGAAGGTATGCCCGGTGTATATACCAATGGATGGGAAGAAGCGGCCCTGATCAGGTACCTGGGTTTATTGCTGGCCGAAGGAAAAGAAATGCTTGGACATACGCGGTCTGTTATGGTTACCGAACTGCTGCGGTGGAAATGCATCTCGGGCGCCGATGGGCTGGCGCCCCTGTTGCCCGACCCGTCGATCATTTATACAGGCATTCCGCGTGAATGGAAAATACCCATCAGGCGCGAATCTTATATACCCCTCGAAGGCTTCGGTTACCTGGAATGGGATTCGAGCGGGCAGCATCATCTTCCCGGCAGGGTGAGCCAAAGCCCTTATTGTTTTGCCATGCTGCCCGAAGCGGCTTTCCTGTTATTCCACCCGGTGTTTGATAAAACTGTCCTCTATTGTGAAGTGCCCATCACGATGATGGAAAAGAAAAGCGACGCTGTTGATTTTATGATCACGGGAAAAGGCAGTTATCGTTGCCGGCTAAAAAATGCGACGGAAAATCGCGTAGCGGTAAAATCGTTGCAGGACGGCCGTGCTCCGGCGCTGGCGAAAGTGGCGGGCACAGACTGGTATTCATTCCAGGCCGAGGCAGGTGTGCGTTACCGTGTGTATACGTATTAACCGCTAACAGCCAACGCCGGTTGTTCAGGCGTCGAGTGAAATATCACTTGCCGGTACACAACTGCAGGGCAGGCATTCACCCTTTCCCGGTTTCACCATCGTAGGGTGTTTGTATTGCACCTCGCCTTGCAGCTTTGTAAGGCAGGTGCCGCAGTCGCCGAACAGGCAGCCCGAGCTGATATCGATATCGTTGTATTCGGCAAATTCCAGCAGGGAGGGGAAGCGGTCGTCCCACGACAGCGTTTTTCCGGAGCGTCTGAATTCAACGGTAAATGCGCTGCTGCCGGTGGCAACCGGCTCCTCATCTGTTTCTTCGACCGAAGCGGCCGTAAAATTTTCTGTAAGTATGCGACTGTTCTCTACCCCGCGTTGCTGTAATGCTTCGGTGATAAATGCCATCATGGGAGCGGGGCCGCAGAGATAAAACCGCGTATCGACGTGAAGCAGGTCGTCGCCGATGGCATCGATACTGATAAAGCCCGCCCGGTCGTAATGATGCCCTTGCTGGTCCGACTCCTCGGGCAAGGCATAGAATGTCAGGAACCGCGACGTAGCCGACAACTGCCTGAGCGTCCTTAACTCTTCTCCGAAAGCATGTTCCCGGCGGTTGTTGACGCCATAGAGGAAATGTATCCGGCGACGGGGATCTGTTTTCAACACTGCTTCAGCCATCGACAGCAGGGGCGTAATGCCGATGCCGCCCGCGATGAATACCGGTATTTCGTTATTTTCCTCGCCCACGCAAAAATTGCCCAATGGTCCCTTTGCTTCCAGGATATCGCCTTCTTTCACGTGGTCGTACAGGTAAGACGACGCGATGCCCGGCGCAAGCTGGGGAGCCGTTCGCGGCGGCGCTTCTTTTTTGACCGATACCCGGTAAAAGGAAGAATTATACGCGGAAGAAAAACTGTAGTTTCTAAGTACCGGCAGGTCCCGGCCGGGTATATCCAGTTTGAATAACAGATGTTGCCCCGGCCGGAAATCCGCCAGCGGAAGTCCGTCGACCGGCTGCAGGTAAAAAGAAGCAATATGGTCTGTTTCCCGTATTTTTTTTACGATCCTGTATTTCCTGTAAGCCGACATCTTTTGTTTTCAGATTTTGTAGGTGCTGCGCCGTTTTTCATTTCTCCTGGACCAGGTCAACCTGGTCGGGCCGCGACTCGCGGTAAGTGGTTTGGTAATCCAGTACTTTGGGATCGGGTTCAATGCCCCAATGCGTGCAGGCCTGCCGGTAAATAGCCGGCCACCAGTTTGCATGTTCGGTTTTTTTATCGGCTTCGAATTCGTCGAATGAATTGCCGAGGGCTTTGCTCCAGGCTTCGTTGCCGAATGCCATCGCCTCGGTTTGACCGCCCAGTTCCGAAACGATCCAGTCCCGGCCGATACGGGCGTGCAGCACTTCGTCGGCCCAGTCATAATCCTGGATCAGCTCGCTCAGTTTGTTGGCGGTGCTGACGGCCACTTCCCATTCATACTGCTTGCCCGTTTTCGCGGGCATCAGTCCCTGCTCAATGAAATAGAGGATGGAATGCCTTTCGCGCGGCGTCATCCGGGTATTGAGCAGGTAGGCCCAGGTAATGTTGAGAGGGATCTCTTTCCAGTCGATGCCAAGCGATGTAAAACCGATCTCGCCCATCATGGCATGTCTCGCCTCGTCCCATAGCTGCCTGATCATGTCTTTGTAATAAAGCCAGGGCTTTTCTTTTGTTTCGGTGATAATGCTCGACATCATTTCGGGTACGTCTATTTCGCGCATTCTTTTGAAATAGAGCATGATGGTTTTGGGGAGCGGCTCGAAGGAAGGGTCCAATAAAAAGGCTTCGGCATTTACACCCATGTTGAATACATCCCTGAATCTCTCGTCGCGTGCGGGATAGCCCTTGTATTCATACGGAGTTTGAGAGAAAACAGGCGTTATGCTGCGTTCCTGCTGCGGTTGGGTGCCGTCGAGGTCGCCCATGGTATCGAGCAGGTCTTGCAGCAATTGCAGCCAGTCTGCGTACTGCGTTCTGGCAGCGGTGTCTGCCAGGCAGGCCACCGCTTTTTGCCCGTAGGCTTCCATCTCTTCAAATTCAAGCAATGCCATCCGGCAAACCCGGAAGGTCGGATGATCGAACAGCTTGTTGTCTTCTTCCAGGTGCCTTCTTAATCCGCGTGTGAGGGCAGGTACGATCACTTCATACAGGCCCAGCACCAGCGCTTCGGTGGTGGGTGCGTTTTGCACTTCATCGAGCAGGATATCGAGCGAGGGATGCGGCGTTTTGTCCATGCCGTACGGCGGCTGGCGCATTTCGCGAACACGGTTGAAAAAGCATTCCACGTGTTCGGCAAGATAGTGGGCGTGCAGGCTGAAAGCCATTTTCAGCTCGTACACCGGCATGGCGGTGATGCGGCTGGTGAATATAAGGCTCAGCCGTTTTGCCGTCCAGTGATATCTTTTCAGCCTGCTTACGCTATCCATCACCGTTAGTCCGCGCGACAGCGCTTCAGACATGGTATGCAGGCCCACGAGCGGCGGGAGCCCTTTGTAACCGGTATAGTTTTCTGCTTTCATGGCAATGTTTTTCAGGTTAAAGAAGATGTGAGAAGAAAACCAGCGTATCGCTGATATGCGTTTTCCAGTAGTCCCAGTTGTGTTCGCCGTCAAATTCCAGGTATTGGTGCGCAATACCTTTTTCTTCCAGTTGCCGGTGAAGCAGCCGGTTGGGTTCGATCAGCAGGTCGTTTTTCCCGCAATCGAATCGCAATGGCGGCAGTCGGCCGGCTGCATGGCAGAGCATGTCTGCGAGGTCTTTGTTCTCCTGCCGGGCGGGCTCGTAGGCATCGAGCGGCTCTTCTACAAAAAGCGACAACTGCTCAAAAGCGGTGATCGAGGAATGACCCGATATGCCGCGGAACAGGTGCCCGTATTTGGCGCCTATCCTGATGGCGCCATAGCCGCCCATCGAAAGGCCGGCGATAAAAAGCGGACTTTTTTCCGACAAAGCCGGCACGGCCATTCTTGCCGCGGCCGGCACTTCGTCAATGATCCATTTTTCATAGTTGCAGCCACCGTGGGCGAGATAGCCCGATCCGTCGCCCCATAATCCGTCGGAAGGCATGGCGATGATGCAATCGGGCAGGAGCTGCTGCCGGATGAGCTTTTCGGCGGCGAGATGTGCGGCGCCGCTCAGGGCCCAGGCCCAGGCGCTTCCGTAAACGCCGTGCAGCAGCAGGATCAGCGGAAGGTCTTTTTTTTGCTCGGCCGTATCGGGCACGTACAATACTATATCGGCTCTTCTTTTCAGCGAAGGCGATTTAACGGTAACGAACCGCAGCCCCGCGAGCCCGATCGACGGATCCGACAACTCAAACGTGCGAAAGCCCGGTTGCTTATTCGAAGCTGATGACACCTTTTGCATTTTTTCCGGTTAACATATCATCGAAAGCCTGTTCCAGTTCATGAAG
>JAKPBL010000620.1 GCA_029778965.1 Bacteroidota bacterium | reverse complement strand
TTGTTCGGCAAGAAGGCCCTGCTGCCGCTCTATGTCTTTCTGCTGGCTGTTGATCTTATCGGTTTGAAATTTCATCAGCCGAACATTTGAACGGTCGATCACCAGCGTCTGCAACCGGTTCTCTTTATTGAACGATTCGTTGTTCAGTATCCTGAAGGCAGTCTGGATCGCCTCCTGCCCGCCGGTGGGATAAAGCATGGTAGCGTACAAAATACTGTCTGACACCAATTCAATACCGCCGCCAGGCCCCGGCGTTCCGTCGACACCGATGAAGCGGGCTTGCCCGGCCATGTCAAGTGCGGAATACACTTCATGCGCCGCCATAGCCATACGGTCATTGTGCGCGAAGACAACATCGGTTGGCCGCAGCACATCCTTTATTTTCATCAGCTCATCCCTGGCAGGAACCCGCAGCCAGTTGCCATATACTTCGGCCTTGATCCTTACACGCGGATTGGCTTTGATGCCTTCGGCAAAACCCCGTTGCCGTTCGATGGCGGGTGTGGACCCCGGCAGCCCCACCACTTCAACCACATTGCCTGAATCTTTGAACAAGCCGGCTACATAGGTTCCGGCCATTTTGCCTATTTCGAAGTTATCCGCACCAATAAAGCTGGTATAAAGACCTGAAGATGTTTTGCGGTCGATGGCCACCACCGGAACGCCTTTGGCAATACAAGCTTCAACAATGGGTGTCAATGGGTGGGCTTCATTGGGAGAAACCAGTAATATATCGATATCCAGGTCGAGCAGCTCCTGGATCTGTTTTATCTGGACATTACTTTTGTCTTTCGCGTCACGGAAGATCAGTTCCGCGCCCGGATGAAAAGACAGTTCACGCTGCATGCTTTCCAGCATGGATTTTCTCCAGATACCTTCGCCCGTACATTGCGAAAATCCGATTTTATATTTTTTTTCTTTGGGCGCGTGTGAACAGCCCGCCAGGAAAACCGTGATGCCACCTATTATAAATAAGCCGGCAACGCGCAGGCAGCAAGGCAAGCTGGTTCTGTGTATCATAGCAATCGTTCTCTCTGCAATATGTGGAATATCGATGCGGCAGCTATTTAATATCGTATCAATAGCTTTAATTTTTCTAACAGGAGACCGGTTAAGCACACCGCCCGGGCCGGGCGATGGAATGAATTCGAAAATTACGGATATGATTTCGAAAAAGATCACCTGTTTTTCAACAAACCTTCTCCTTAAAAGATTCAGCCTGAACGTTTTAAAAAAACAACACGTTCGATACAATTTCTAACCAACTAATTCTCTTTTTGAAAAGCATCGAACCTTAGCCAGAAGTATATTTCTCCACTGTTCATAACTAAAACTTGCTTATATGAAACGATTGCTGCTATGGCTTGTCCCCTTCCTGGTACCCTTATTTGTACTGGCGCAACAAAGGAAGGTCACGGGTACGGTCATCAATAAAAATACCCGGGAGGCTATGCCCGGGGTTTCCATCAAAGGGCAGACCGCCGCGGTCACCTCCGCCGACGACGGGAGCTTCTCGCTAAATGTAACCACCGGGGAAATACTGGCAGTGTCGCACGTCGGTTTCGTATCCCAGCAATTTAAGATCAGCAGCAATACATCAACGATAGCCATAGAGCTGGTTCCGGCTGATATAACACTGGAAACAGCGGTAGTAACAGGTTATACGACCGAGCGGAAAAAGGACCTGATCGGCGCGATCTCCGTAGTCAATATGAACGATGTGAAGAATGTACCGGCAGGAAGTCCGTTACAGACATTGCAGGGCCGGGTACCGGGCATGAACATCACCCGTGACGGAACACCCGGCGGCGGCACCAAGTCTGTTCTTGTTCGGGGGATCAATACGCTCGGAAACAACGACCCCCTGTATATCATCGACGGACAGCCCGTAGACAGCAAGGTCATGGACCGCCTCGACCCGAACGATATTGAATCATTGCAGGTACTGAAAGATGCGGCCTCTGCCTCCATTTACGGGTCACGCGCATCGAACGGGGTAATCATTGTTACGACGAAAAAAGGAAAGAATAATAAGCTCCGGGTAGACCTGAGCTCCAATTTTGCCTCGCAGGAGTACGCCACACATCTGCAAATGCTGAACACAGAACAACGCGGTCGCGCCTTGTGGCAGGCAGCCATCAACGACGGAACCGACCCGAATGTGAACACCCAGTACCAATACGAGTGGCACAAAGATCCGCAGGGAGTTGCGGTACTGGATAAGTTGACTGTGGCGGAATGGCTCGATAAAACGATACAGGGCGGAATACGTTCCGGCAATACCGACTGGTTCAAGGAAATATCAAGGCCCGGCAATCTCTGGCGGAACAATATCTCCTTGAGCACGGGCAATGAAACCCAAAGCCTGTTCCTGTCCATCGGCCAACTGAGCAATAAAGGCATTGTCAAATACACCGACTACGACCAGTTGACAATCCGGCTGAATACAAGCCTTACCGCGCTGAAAGGCCGGTTGAAGGTGGGCGAAAACCTGCAGCTTGCCAATACGACACAAACACCCATCGGCAATGGCCAGGGCGGCACGCCGCTGGAGCTCGGCATACTTGACCTGCCCATTATGCCCGTGTATGCAGAAGACGGCAGTTTCGCAGGTCCGGTCGGGTCGGGGTTTTCCAACCGGATGAATGCATTGCAGGTGGCAGAATTAAGCAAAGACTGGCGGAACCGCACCAAGGGGATATATGGTACCGTATATGCAGAATTCAGCCCGCTGAAAAACCTGACATTCAAATCGTCTGTCGGATTCGACTACAGCATTACCCAGCAGGTGATCATCAATCCGCGTTATTCAGCAGGGTTTCTGAGTTCAGCCGTTAACAACTACTCCAATAATATTGCACAGAATACCAACCTCACCTGGTTCAACACCCTGAATTATGCGCTGAACAGAGGCAATCACGTGGCAAACATACTCGTGGGAACAGAGGCGATCAAGAGCAACTCGGAATTCATGAACGGGTACAAGGAAGGGTTCCTCGTTGAAACGCCCGATTATTACCAGATCAATGCCGGTACCGGTCTCACGTCGCTAACGGGAAGCGCCACCGGTTATAACCTGCTGTCTTATTTTTCCAAAATAAATTACGCCTATAAATCAAAATACCTTGCTTCGGTTACACTTCGCTCGGATGGGTCGTCGCGCTTCGGCGAAGACAACAAATATGGGTTCTTCCCCGCGTTTTCTGCCGGCTGGAGGATCAGCGATGAAAATTTTGTCAAGAATAATATTGGCTTTATATCGCAATGGATGCTGCGTGGCGGCTTCGGACGCACCGGCAACCAGAAGATCGCGGATGACGCCACATTCGGTTTGTTCATTCCGGGTTATGGCATCACATCTGCACGCAGGAATATGGGCTCCGCCTATGACCTTAACGGCATCGGGTCGGGAACCCTGCCCTCGGGTGTGATCGCCACGCAAACTGCCAATCCGGGGCTACGGTGGGAATCGACCGATGAGATCAACCTCGGAACCGATATGAGCTTTTTCAACCAGCACCTGACAGCATCTTTCGATTATTTCTTTCGTAAAACAAAGAACATCCTCATCAAGCCGCCGTACCTGGCCGTGCTGGGCGCTGGCGGGTCCATGTGGCAGAATGGCGCCACCATGGAGAACAAAGGCTGGGAATTTGTAGCAGGGTACAACAACAATGCGGGGCATTTCACTTACCGCATTACCGGGAACCTCGCCTCGTTCAAAGACCGGGTAACCTATCTTCCTGCATCCGTTGTGCGCGCCTATCCCGGCAACGTAGAGAAGAATATTGTCGGCCATTCGCTTTCCTCGCTGTTCGGCTATGTAACGGAGGGCATTTTCCAAAACGCCGACGAGGTAACCAATTCTCCCGCCCAGCCCGGCAAAGGCGTGGGCCGGATCCGGTACAAAGACCTGAATGGCGATAAAGTGATCAATGTGCTGGACCAGGATTGGCTGGGGAACTCTATTCCCGATATTGAATTTGGCCTGAATACGCAATTGGGCTATAAAGCCTTTCGCCTGACCTTTTTCTTCCAGGGCGTCCAGGGCATCAAATTGTATAACGCCGTAAAAAACCAGGCAAGCTTTGTAGGCGCTTTCGCGGGGCAGAACAATTCCACGCTCGTACTAAATGCGTGGACGCCGCAGAACACCCATACCAATATTCCCGCCGTGTCGAACTTTGACAGGAACAATGAGGTACGCACTTCCACTTTCCAGATAGAGAATGCTTCTTATGTCAAGCTCAGGAATGTACAACTGGGTTATACCATTCCCCAAAACATACAGGATAAATTGAGGATGAGCCGTGCGGAAGTTTATATACAAGGCTCGGAGCTGTGGACCATCAAGTCGAAGAAATTTTCCGCGCCCGATCCCGAAAACCCCGGTTCGTTCTATCCCATTCCAAGAAGTATCACGCTTGGTGTAAACGTGTCATTTTAATTTATAACGTATTAATGCTTCTGTATATGAAAAGGAGTTCCCGATTGACCCTGCAGCTCGGACTGGTAGCCATCCTGAGCATGCTGTCTGTTTCCTGTAAAAAGTTCCTGGACAACAAGCCCAAGGGTGCGCTCAGCAGCGATCTGCTGCAGGATGCGAAAGGAGCCGAGCTTTTGAGTACCGCGGCCTATGCATCACTCGGCAATGGCAACGAATACTCATCGGTTACCGACTGGATCTGGGGCAGTGTGCGATCGGACGATGCCTACAAAGGCGGAGCCAGTACCGGCGACCAGCCCGATATAGATAAATTCGAACAGTTTTCTTTTATACTCACCGATCAGTCGTTTATCCAGAATGTATGGATCTGGAATTTTGAAGCCATTGCCCGCGCAAATACTGCCCTGCAGGTGATCAATAACCTGGCGGAAGCAGACTATCCGCTGAAAAAGCAACGCCAGGCCGAAATGCGTTTTCTCCGCGCGCATTTTTATTTCTGGCTGGTGGAGAACTTCAAGCACGTGCCGTGGATCGATGAAACGCTAAGCCCTGCGGACCAGAAAAAGGTTTCCAACAGGGAACTCACGCAAGACCAGTTGTGGGATAAGATAGCAGAAGATTTCCGGTTCGGCGTCGACAACCTGCCCGAAGTGCAACAACAGATAGGCCGGGCCAGCAAAATAGCAGCTGCCGCCTACCTGGCTAAAACGCGTTTGTTCCAGGCCTACACGCAAGACGAGGCAAACAACGTAACCGGCATCAACACTGCAAAGCTGAATGAGGTGCTACAATTGACAGACTATGTAATCGGCACCAACAAGCACCACCTGAGCAGCGATTTTGCAGAAAACTTCCTGTTTGAATACGAAAACGGTCCCGAGTCGGTCTTCGCCATACAATTCTCCCGGGATGACGGTACGCCGCTTGGCCGCGAAGACTGGTCGCACAACCTGAACTACAATATGGCGCCCGGCACCTACGGATGCTGCTCCTTTCACCGCCCGAGCGACAACATGGTGAACGCTTTCAAAACAGACGCGGCGGGTTTACCTATGTTTGATAATTTTAACAATGTGCTGATCAGCCAGCCAGCCGATTTTCAAACAAACTCATTTGATCCGAGGCTGGATCATACCGTTGGCATACCGGGGCATACGTTCAAATACGATCCCGCTTTCGTGTACCAAACGAGTTTTGCACGGGCCCCCGAAGTGTATGGCGTCTATTCAACCATGAAAGAAATCATGCCGCCGAACAGCCCCGCACTGAAAAGAGACGGATCGCGCCTCGGCAGCGCCAAAAACTGGGATATCATCCGTTATGCCGATGTATTGTTGTGGAAAGCCGAAGCGCTGATCGAGCTCAACCGCCAGGACGAAGCGCTGCCGATCATCAACCAGGTCAGGGAGCGGGCAGCGAACAGCGAAAGCAGGCTGAAGCTGGCGAACGGCACTCCTCTGTCGAACTATAAGATCGCGAAATATGCAGACGGCGTGAACTGTAACTGGACGCAAGGCTTTGCCCGCACTGCGC
This sequence comes from Bacteroidota bacterium, assembly GCA_029778965.1. GTDB lineage: Bacteria > Bacteroidota > Bacteroidia > Chitinophagales > Chitinophagaceae > Flavihumibacter. The sequence continues at coordinate 1,498 of JAKPBL010000620.1, read as the reverse complement.
TGCGTTGGGAAAGGCGGCTGGAGTTCGCCATGGAAGGATCACGATTCTTTGACCTCGTAAGATGGGGCATCGCGGCGGAAACACTGAACGGGTATTTCAGTGTTGAAAAGACCAGGCATCCCTACCTGCAGGCGGCCGCCTTTACAAAAAACAGGAATGAATACCTGCCGATACCACAACAGGAGATTACATTGAGTGAAGGACTTTACCAACAGAACCCCGGTTATTGAACAATAAAAACAAAGGCATGGGAACAAACAGGAAAAACAAACAGGTCACAGCTTCTGCTGCAAGAAGAGGTTTTCTCAAAAATACAGCTTTGTTAGGCGGGTTTGCCGGTCTGTCGGCAACGGGAGCCGCCAGTTTTGCCAATGCCGCGGGAACCGGCGAAAAAGAGAAACCGCCGTATGAACCGGGTGATGAAACACTGTACAACGGGATTGTTTTGCCGGCGGAATGGCCGCCGAAAACCATGCGTCCCGATTCGTACGCACCAATGCCAGTACCCTACCTGGCAAATCCCCCTGCCCTGCTCCCGATCGATACAGGCCGCCAGTTGTTCGTCGATGATTTCCTGATCGAATTCACCGACCTGCAAAGAAAATTCCACCAACCCGTGAAGTACATCGGGAATCCCCTGCTTAAACCGGAAACGAAAGTGGAAATGAACGAGGGCTATTGCCCCATGGCGGCTCCGTTTTCCGATGGCTGTTTTTATGATCCGAACGATAAGCTGTTCAAGGCGTGGTATATGGCCGGCTGGTTCGACGGAACGGCGCTGGCAACAAGCAAAGACGGCATTCACTGGGAGCGGCCGAAGCTCGATGTTGTTCCCGGCACGAACCTGGTACTGCCGCCCAAGGACAACCTGCGCCGCGACGGGGTATCCGTGTGGTTGGATCATGAAGCAAAAAACCCGAAGGAACGGTTCAAAATGTACCTGTATGCGCGGCAGGGCGATATCGGCAAGGAATTGAAACATGTGGGCGGGTTCTTTCTAACCAGCGCCGACGGGATTCACTGGAACTGGAACGAGCGAAAGATCGCCAATACCAGCGACAACAATACGTTTTTCTATAACCCTTTCCGTAAGAAATGGGTGTTCACCATCCGTCGCGAAACAAGGCCCATCCAGCCCTGGTCAAACCCCGTAAAGATCACAAAGGGAAGAGCGCGTTCTTATTGGGAGGGCAACAGCTTTACCGATGCGCTGGACGGCTGGAAGGATGCTGCATTCTGGTTCGGCGCAGACAACGATGATCATAAACGTATCAATTATGATATCGGCGAAGAACCACAAATCTATAAAGTGGACGCCGTGGGATATGAAAGCCTGATGATCGGCCTTATACAACCACATTATGGCCCGTCAAATGAAGTTTGCGCCATCGGAGGTTATCCGAAGCTAACGGAATTGCAGCTCGCTTTCAGCCGCGACGGGTTCCACTGGGATCGCAGCAACCGACAGGCTTTTATACCGGGCGAGCCGCATAAGAAA
>JAKPBL010000607.1 GCA_029778965.1 Bacteroidota bacterium | reverse complement strand
CTTCTTCTTAAGGTCTACGAGCTGGTTGAGCAGCGGTGCAAAAACAGAAAAGCTGTTCGCTTTCCGCGCATTCACCCAGGCCTGAAACGACCTGGAAACAGTTTCGCTCATCGTTCGAACGAACTCGCCGGGTAATCTGGCCTGTTGTTCGAAATCTTCGCTGGTAAGCGAAACATTTCTGCGCTGCTTTTCATCGAGGCTGCCGTCGGCCAGCAGCGCGGCGAGCTCGCCGGCCCGTTGCTGCTCTGTGAATAAACGATGTGCCAGCTCGCTGAGGGTAGCAATTTGCCCCGACCGCCGGTCGGCCCCGGCTTCGGGCATATAGGTTTCCTGGTCCCATTGCAATACCGCATTGGCATAACGAAGGTCGGCTACCCCGCGCATCCATTGGACATACCGCTGGTAGGTAAAATTGGTTTCAGTGTTCAGCATAAGCAAATGTCCGGCGCAAAACTATCAAATACCGGCTTTACGGAAGTTACCAAATATTGGGCTCCTTAAAAGTATATTTGACCATGCAGATTCGTGAAATAATCCAACACCTGGAAAAGCTGGCGCCCCCGGCTTACCAGGAATCGTACGACAATGCCGGACTGATCACCGGCGATCCGGACTGGACCTGCACCGGTGTGCTCATATCGCTTGATGCCACCGACAATATCGTCGAAGAAGCAATCAGCCGGCAATGCAACCTGGTGATCTCGCACCATCCCATCGTTTTCGGCGGCCTGAAGAAGATTACCGGCAGCGGCTACGTGGAGAAAGCGGTCATCAGGGCGATCAAGCACGATATAGCGCTGTATGCCATTCATACCAATCTTGATAATGTAGCCGGCGGCGTGAACGGTAAGATCGCCGACCTGCTTGGATTGCAGCGGCGGGCTATCCTGCTGCCTAAAAAAAACATATTGCGCAAGCTGGTCGTTTTTGTACCGGCCAGCCATGAAGCGCCCCTGCTGGAGGCGCTGTTTGCGGCGGGGGCGGGCGGCATCGGCGGCTATACCGAATGCAGTTTCGGCAGCAGCGGACAAGGCAGTTTCAGACCCGGAGAGGGTACTCATCCTTTTTCGGGGGAAGTCGGGCGACGGCACCAGGCCGAAGAAAAAAGGCTGGAACTGGTCTATGCCCGGCCGCTGGAAGCGGCGGTGATCGCGGCCCTGCGGCGGGCGCACCCCTACGAAGAACCCGCTTTCGACATTGTACCGATTGATAATGAATATGATAAAGTGGGGTCGGGAATAACCGGCACCCTGCCCGAAGCGCTTTCTGAAGCAAGCTTCCTGGAACGGCTGAAAACCGTTTTCGGGGTGCCGGTGATCCGGCACAGCCCCCTGACCGGTAAAGCCATTAGCCGTGTAGCAGTTTGCGGTGGCGCTGGCAGCTTCCTGATTTCCAAGGCCTTAGCCGACGGCGCCGATGCGTATGTAACGGCCGACCTGAAATACCACGAGTTCTTTGACGCCAATGGGCGCCTGCTGCTGGCCGATCCGGGCCATTTCGAGACCGAGCAATTCACGATCGACCTCCTGTATGATATTTTGGCGGGAAAATTCCCTACCTTTGCCGTCTTCAAAACGGGACTGAGAACCAACCCGGTGAATTATTATACCTAACACCTTAAAGCTACTATGGCCACTGTCAAAGATTTTTCGGTTGAGGAGAAGCTGGTTGCGCTGGCAACCCTGCAAAAGATCGAATCCAAAATCGACGAGTTTCAAATCCTGAAGGGAGAGCTTCCTATTGAAGTGAGCGACCTGGAAGACGAAATTCAAGGCCTTACCGCCCGCCAGACCCGTATCGAAGAAGAGATCAACGGCATCAATGAGTTCATCAACCAGAAGAAAGAATCGATCAAAGACTCGGAAGCCCTGATCAAAAAATACGAAAAGCAAAGCACCAATGTAAAGAACAGCCGCGAATTTGAAGCGATCACGAAAGAGATCGAAATGCAGCAACTGGAAGTGAAGCTGGCGGAGAAGCATATCAAAGACGCGCAGGAAGAGATTTCCGATAAGATACTGGTGCTCGACAAAGCCAAAAAAACCACCAACACCAAAGACGGTGTGCTGAAGCATAAGAAAGAAGAACTGGAGAAGATCATCGCTACTACCGAAGAGGAAGAGAAGCACTTCAACAAGGCGGCTGCCGATGCCCGCGAGAAATGCGACCCGCGGCTGCTGTTATCGTATGATCGTATCCGTTCCAACTACCGCAATGGCCTTGCCGTTGTGCCCGTAGTGCGCGATGCCTGCGGCGGCTGCTTCAATGCTATTCCCCCGCAACGCCAGAGCGAGATCAAACAACGCAAAAAGATCATCGTGTGCGAAAACTGCGGCCGTATTCTTATCGACAATGAACTGAACGACGGTATCGAGGTAAAATAAGGCGGTGAAAACGACCCTTTTTTTCTTATGCCTGCTGACGGTCTTCGCCGTCGGCGCGCAGCCTGTTCCCAATGTTATTATCATTTGCGCCGACGACCTGGGGTATGGCGATCTTAGCTGCTATGGCGCTGATAAAATCACCACACCCGCGATTGACCGGTTGGCAGCCAGCGGTATCCGTTTCACCAACGGCCATAGCACATCGGCCACCTGCACCCCCTCGCGGTATGCCATGATGACCGGCATATATCCCTGGCGCCGGAAAGGCACCGGTATATTGCCGGGCGATGCCGCCCTGGTGGTGCCGGTCGATAAAATATCCCTTCCCGCCCTGTTCAAATCTGCGGGCTATGAAACAGGCATCGTCGGAAAATGGCACCTTGGCCTGGGGGAAACGGTATCCAAAAACTGGAATGCGCCTATCGCGAAAGGCCCGAACGACCTGGGGTTTAACTATTCATTCATCTTCCCCGCAACGGCCGACCGCGTTCCTACAGTATTCCTGGAAAACCAGTTGGTAACCGCCCTCGATAGCAGCGATCCTATTGCTGTAGATTATAACCGGAAGCTGGGCGACGACCCTACCGGCAGAGAGCAGCCCTGGCTGCTGAAGCTGAAAGCTTCGCCGAACCAGGGGCATGATGGCACCATTGTTAACGGCATCGGCCGCATCGGCTTTATGACAGGCGGTAAGCTGGCAAGGTGGACCGACGAAGAGATGCCGCTTACCTTCCTGGAGAAAGCCAGGACCTTTATCGGCGCTAACAAGGATCGTCCTTTTTTCCTGGTGTACAACCTGACTGAACCGCATGTGCCGCGCATGCCCTCGACCATGTTCAAAGGCAAAAGCGGGCTTGGCCTGCGTGGCGATGCGATCCTGCAGCTCGATTGGGCCGTGGGCGAGATACGTAAAGACCTGGAACGGCTGGGGCTGCTTGACAATACCCTGATCATCTTTACGAGCGATAACGGCCCGGTGCTCGACGATGGCTACCAGGACGGCGCCGTGACCCAGCAAAACGGCCACCGGCCCGCGGGTCCCTTCCGCGGCGGTAAATACAGCCTCTTTGAAGCAGGCACCCGCATTCCCTTCCTGGTTAGCTGGCCCTCGACCATCAAACCCGGTGTAAGCGATGCACTGGTGTGCCAGATGGATTGGCTGCGCTCTTTTGCCAGCCTGCTGAAAAAGCCGCTGGCAGCAGGCGAGGCCGGCGACAGTTACGACGTATTGCCCGCACTGCTGGGACAGTCGGCAACCGGCCGCCCGCATTTGGTGGAACAGGCCGATGCCCTGGCCCTGGTCAGTGGCAAATGGAAATATATTCCGGCCAATAACCTGGTGCCCTACAAGCCGCTGACCGATACCGAAACCGGGGGATCATCGCAACCGCAGTTATATGATCTTTCTATCGATCCCGGCGAACGCAACAACCTCGCCGCAAAGCAGCCCGCTGTCTGCCGGCAACTGCAAGCCCTGCTGGATGCAGAAATAAAGCGATAACCACTACCGTGTTTTTCTCCTTTCTTGCATACGCCGTCTGGCGGCAACGGCCTTATTCCCTAAATTGCCGCCAGTAAAGCGGCAACGGTCATGTTGAGAGAATTGCATATAAACAACTACGCTATCATAGACGAACTCGATACCCGCTTCGGGCCGGGACTGAACATCATTACCGGCGAAACCGGTGCGGGTAAATCCATCCTGATGGGTGCGCTTTCGCTGATACTGGGCGAAAGGGCCGACAGCAGCATGGTATTGAACAAAGAGAAGAAATGCGTAGTGGAAGGGCTGTTCGATATCGGGGGAAAGAAGGCGGTATGGCAATGGCTCGCCGCCGGCGATCTTGATCCCGCCAATGAGCTGGTGATCAGGCGCGAATTCGGCAGTAACGGGAAATCACGCGCATTTGTCAACGACATCCCCGTTTCCTTACAGCAGTTGCAGGAGCTGACGGGTAAGCTGGTTGATCTGCACCGGCAGTTCGACACGCTGAGCCTGGGCTCGGCAGGCTTTCAACTGGATGTGGTGGATGCCATGGCCGGCAACGAAAAAAAGCGGGAAGCGTACGCGGTATTATACAACGAGTGGCAGCAGCAAAAACAGTTGCTGCACGAAGAGCAGGAAGCGCAGGCGCGCAATAAAAAAGAGCTCGATTATAACCAGTTTCTCTTCGACGAGCTGGAGGCGGCGGGCTTGCAGGAGAATGCGCTTGAAACCGCAGACGATGAATTGCAAATGCTGAACAATGCCGGCGGCATTCAGCAGGCGCTGGCCCTGATCGATCACCAGATCAGGCAGCAGGAAACGCCATTGCTGCAATTGCTGAAGCAAATGCAGCAGCAGTTGCAACCTTATGCGCCGAAGCAGGGTGAGCTGGAAGAGCTGCGCGCCCGGCTGCAATCGGTACAGGTGGAGCTGGCCGACATCGCCGCCGAAGCTGAACGGCTGAGCGGCCGGATCGGGTTTGACCCCGAACGTGCCGGCCGTTTGCAGGAGCAACTGAATACCGGCTACAAACTGCTCAAAAAGCATGCTGTCAAAACAACGCAGGAGCTGATCGATATTCGTGAGGCGCTGGCAGCTAAGCTGCTGGCGGTGCAGCAGGGCGACGATCGGTTGCAGACATTGCAGGTTTCGGTTACTCGTTTACGTGAGTCGGTGGAAAAAGCAGGCGCTGCCTTGTCGGCTGCCCGGCAAGCGCAGGTGGCGCCCATGGAAAAAGCCGTAAACAAATTATTGACACGCATCGGCATGCCGAACGCCCGGCTTAAGATCGACATACAGCCGGCAGCACCCGGCGCTGCGGGTATGGACCAGGTCGATTTCCTTTTCGATGCCAATAAGAGCGGACAGTTCGCACCCCTGCGCAAAGTGGCCAGCGGCGGCGAGTTAAGCCGGCTGATGCTTTCCATCAAATCGCTGGTGGCCGGTAAGATCGACCTGCCCACCCTCATCTTCGATGAAATAGACAGTGGTATTTCGGGCGAAGCCAGCTTGCAGGTAGGCCAGATCATGAAAGAGCTGGCACAGAACCGCCAGGTGATCTGCATCACCCACCAGCCGCAGATCGCCGGTAAGGCCGATCTCCATTTATTCGTGTACAAAGAACCGGGGGGCAAGCAGGTGCAAACGCGCATCCGGGTATTGGAAAAAGAAGCGCGCATCCGGGCCATTGCCGAAATGCTGGGGGGCGCCACACCCAGCGCCGCTGCATTGGAGAATGCGAGGGAAATGGTACAATCTCCCTAAATTCGCAACCTAACCAATCCCATACACATGGCCTACAACCTGTTGAAAGGCAAGCGCGGCATCATCACCGGCGCGCTCGACGAAAATTCCATTGCCTGGAAAGTAGCCGAAAAAGCACATGAAGAAGGCGCTTCGATAGTACTGACCAATGCTCCCATTGCCATGCGCATGGGCGAAATCAAAAAACTGGCCGAGAAAATAAACGCCGAGATCATCCCGGCCGACGCCACCAATATAGAAGAACTCACCAACCTGTTCAGTAAATCGCAGGAAGTGCTGGGCGGCAAGATCGATTTCCTGCTGCACTCTATCGGCATGAGCGTGAACATCCGCAAAAACATTCCCTATCCTGAGCTGAACTACGACTATTTCCAGAAAGGCATTGACGTATCGGCACTGTCGTTGCACAAAATGCTGAGTGTGGCTTATAAAACCGATGCCATGAACGAAGGTGGCAGCATCGTAGCGCTGACCTATATGGCGGCCCAGCGTACCTATCCTTTTTATACAGATATGGCCGATATCAAGGCTATGCTGGAATCGATTGCACGCAGCTTCGGCTATCATTTCGGCCTTAACAAAAAAGTACGGGTAAACACCGTTTCGCAATCGCCCACCAAAACCACGGCGGGAACCGGTATCAAAGGCTTCGGCGATTTCTATGATTTTGCCAATGCTATTGCGCCCCTGGGCAATGCGTCGGCCGAAGACTGCGCCAATTATTGCCTTACGCTTTTCTCCGACCTCACCCGCATGGTCACCATGCAGAATCTCTTCCACGACGGTGGTTACTCCACCACAGGCGTCAGCATGGAAGTGATGACCAAGCTGGGCGTAGAATAATGGAACTCGAAAACAATTACTGGAACGATCGCTGGAAACGCGATGAAACCGGCTGGGACCTGGGAGAAGTGAGCCCGCCGCTGAAAATTTTCATCGACCAGTTAACGGATAAAGACAGCCGCATCCTGGTACCGGGATGCGGCAACGCTTATGAAGCGGGCTACCTGCTTGCTTCGGGTTTTACCAATGTCACCGTCGTCGATATTTCGCAAGTGGCCACAGAGCGGCTGGAAAAGCGGTATGCGGCGTTTATCGGTAAGCAGCTCACGGTTTTGCACCAGGACTTCTTCACCCTCGACGGGCAGTACGACCTCGTTATCGAGCAAACCTTTTTTTGCGCGCTTGATCCTTCCCTGCGGCCCGCCTATGTACAGCAGATGAAAAAGCTGCTGCAGCCGGCCGGCCAGTTGGCAGGGTTGCTGTTCAATATTGAATTTGAGAAAGCGGGACCGCCTTTCGGCGGATCGGCCGCTGAATACCGTCGCCTGTTCAGCGATGATTTTGAAATTACGGAGATGTCGATCTCTCCGCATTCGGCAACCCCGCGTGCCGGAACGGAATTGTTCTTCCGGCTGAGTGCCGGGTAATACGGGTAATAAAAAATCCCGGCGGTTACCGGGACTTTTTATTACGTATGGTTGACTATTTAATATTCGTCTTCATTAAAGAAGAAATCTTCCTGCGAAGGATAGTCGGGCCA
>JAKPBL010000603.1 GCA_029778965.1 Bacteroidota bacterium | reverse complement strand
GCAGGGCCAGGTGTTGACAATATGGAAGACCTGTACATCAAAACCATTGCAGAAAAATTCATGCAGGAAAAAAAACGGGTACTGAAGGAATTGCAGCGCTATGGCATAGCGGGACTGCTGACCACACCCAAACAGGTGACCATTCATACGATCAATAAATACCTCGAATTGAAATCGCGGCAAATGATCTGACATGACAACCAACGAAACCGCCATCTATTTTAACGGGAAAGACGCACCCCGGTCTGTGAGGCTATTGCTGTTCCAGCGGGCGGTACAGTTGTATGACTGCGCCGGCAATGATTTTATCTCGGCGTTTGCGTATAAGGATATCCGTTACCTGTCGGAAGACAATAGCTACCTGCGCTTTTCACTGCTGCCTGCGGGCGGTGCCGCGCTGGAAATGCCGCGGCAGCATCCATTGCTGAGCGAGTTGCTGGCGCATACTAACCGACGGCGATCCTTTACCGCGCGGCTGAAATGGCCGGCATTGCTGCTGACAGCGCTTGCCCTGCTTGCCGGCCTGTACTTTTTGCTCGTATCGACGGTATCGGGGTTTGCGCTTCAGTTCATTTCTCCGCAGAAAGAGGCGGAACTGGGTGAGATGATGTTCAATAACCTGATCGCCCAGGAGAAAACCGACGCCCGGGCCACCCGGTTGCTGAATAATTTTGCGGGCGATCTGCAACTGAGCGAAAAATACAGGCTACAGTTTACCGTGGTAGACGATAGTCTGGTCAATGCGTTTGCCGTACCGGGCGGTCATATCGTGGTGTATAAAGGCATTCTTCAGAAAATGCAGCAGCCCGAAGAGCTGGTGGCCCTGCTGGGGCATGAATCCACGCATATCAATGAACGCCACAGCCTGCGCAGCATTCTGCGCCAGATGACGGGCGGTATGATGCTTTCGCTGGTATTCGGCGACTTCGGTTCCATTGGCGGCGCCATTGCCGACAAAGCCGACCTGCTGCAGGGTCTCTCGTATTCGCGCCGGCTGGAAGAAGAAGCCGATCAGCAAGGCATGCAGCGTATGGTCGATAACGGCGTGAACCCCCGTGGCATGGCCATGCTGATGGATCGACTGCAGGCGGCAGAGCAGGGGCAGCGGCTGCCGGGTTTTCTGAGCACCCACCCGGTAACGGCCGACAGGAAAGCCGCGGCGCTTCGTTTTGCCGGTGAGCATTCCGTGCAGCAGCCCTTGCCGCCACGGCTGCTGGCCGACTGGCAGGCGCTGAAGACCGAAGCGGATGATTAACCTACCTTTGCGGCGATGAATGAATTTGAAGAAGGCAAAGTGTTGCTGATCGACAAGCCGCTGGAATGGACCTCGTTCGACGTGGTGCGTAAGATACGCAACCAGATCAGGATCAAAAAAGTGGGACATGCCGGCACGCTCGATCCGCTGGCCACCGGCCTGCTGATCGTATGCACGGGCAGATATACCAAGAAGATCAATGAATATATGGCGCAGGAAAAAGAATATACCGGCACCATTACGCTGGGTGCGGTAACACCCACCTACGACCTTGAATCGGCGCCTGAGCAATTCAAACCCGTTGACCAGCTAACGGAAACGGATATCCGCAATGTTATCGCCAGGTTCACCGGCCCCATACAACAGGTGCCGCCGGCGCATTCCGCCATTAAAGTAGATGGTAAACGCCTGTATGAGCTGGCGCGAAAGGGTAAGGAAGTGAAGTTGGAGCCGCGCCCGGTGACCATTTATGCATTCGATATTACGCGACTGGCGCTTCCAGACATCGATTTTCGCGTGGTATGTTCAACGGGTACGTATATACGCAGCCTGGCCAATGATGTGGGAGCGGCCCTGGGCACGGGCGGCTATCTCAGTGCGCTGCGCCGTACGCGGATCGGCGACTTTCATGTTTCGGCCGCCATGGCGCCCGGCGCAGTGGTTAGAACGGATAGTTAATGCCGAGCTGAAATTGCCCTTTCAGCAGGTTCAGTTGTCCCTTGAACAGGCCTGCATCATGGAACCATCCGTTGCCGAATTCGGCAAACTGCGGGTTTTTGATCTTATAGGCCCAGTCGAATCGTATCAGGAAATAATTGAAATCAACGCGAAGGCTGGTGCCGGCATCGACGGCAATATCGCGGTACAGTTTGTTCAGCTTCAATACGGCGTCGTCGAGCTCCGGGTTACCCATATTGTTCCTGTACCAGATATTACCCATATCGGCGAAGAGGGCGCTTTTCACCTTGAAGCCGAAAATAGTGGCGACGTCGAAGCGGTATTCTACGTTCGCCTCGAGCTGGATGTCGGCGAAGCGGTCGATATTGTTTCGCGTGCTGTCGCCCGAAAAATAAGTGGAAGAGCCCGGCCCCAGTTGCCTGATCTGCCAGCCCCGCATGCTGTTGGGGCCGCCCGCATAAAAGGCCTTGAAGAAAGGCAGGGTCTGCTCTTTGACGATGAGGGCGCCGGTAGTGTCTTTCTGGTTGCCATAAGGGTATCCATAACCGCCGAACAGGCGAAAGGCCCAGGCGCTTTTGCGCTGCGAGGTCAGGTACCTGAAATCGACCGTGGGCTTGATGAACCGGTATAATCGCCAGTTGACGTCGATATTCTTGACCAGGCCGAACAGCGCCCCGCTTTCATCGAGTCGTCCACGTACGCTGAATATCCGGTTGTTTCTTTTCCACGAAGTTTGCATCACGAGGTTCTGGCTGATGATCAGTCCGTCGGTAAA
>JAKPBL010000597.1 GCA_029778965.1 Bacteroidota bacterium | reverse complement strand
AAGCGGCGGCGCCGGCTACCGGACGTATACGATCAGTCATAACACGTCCTCTCTCGGATACGATCGCCTGGTTTCCGTGCAGGAAAAAAGCGGTGACGGCACACTGTTGCATGCCCCCGTAAGTTTTTCCTATCACAATACGACCAATGCCATCGGCAACACACCATCCGACTACACGTATATGGAAAACGTGGAGCAGCGCAATGCAAAAATGATCGCGCTGGATTATAACGCGGATGGTAAAATGGAGTCCATTGTGTACCCGACTACGGGAACTTATGCGTTTAAGAAGTTCTGGTTTTTGAAGGATTTCCAGCAGCAGGGTTCCTATTCCTACCCGATAGAATACGGCCCCTTGTCAACGCCGTTCCGGGAAATTTTTCCGACAGATATGCTGTATGCCGATGGGAAAAAACAACCCGGACAGGGTATTACCCTGGTGCAGGAAACCGGTACGTCAACCGTTCAGTTTAATGTATATGGGGAGGCGCCCCCCAGCAGCGGGGTACCCATAGGCGCCCAATACCAGAAAACATGGACAGCGCCCAGCTTTACCTACCAATCCGATTGCAGTCACACGGATACCTACCGGGTTCCCCTGAAATATATTTCAGGAGATTTTAACGGAGACGGGCTAACCGATATAGTGGCGGTTTCCCAGCCGTATAGCAGTCGTTCCTGCACGTCAATTCCCGGCTGTTCTTTCGCCTATATGACGGCTGATTCCACGGCCCCCGAAAAGAATTCCGAAACGCTTCCGTTGAAAGACAGCGCCGCTTCAAAGAGCGGTTCCATCGTTACCCCCAACGCCCCACCCCCGACAGACTGTTGTGAATGTTCCATCAATAACGTCAACACGGCGAGCCTCTATTTCATCAACCTCGACCGGCAGCTCAGCACCGGGTTTGCCACGCCGGCAGGTTATATTGCCACGGGCTATGCAGCCGGTGATCTGCTTTATGCAGAAGACGTGGACGGAGACGGCAAAACAGATCTTATCCTGGTGAAAGAAGGAATCATGTATGCGTTCGGCATGAACCAGAATAATATGTTCACCCAATTGTGGAGCACGTCCGACAGCCGTATCAAACGCCAGTACCCGTTTTTGACCGGTGACTATAACGCGGATGGCAAATCGGATATCATGATACCCACGGCCGACAACAGTAACCTGTTTGCGGTTTTCCTTTCCAGCGGTACCGGTTTTGTGAAAACGGAAAATACCTATCCGTTTACGTACCGGCCCAGGCAGGAAGGCGCAACTTCGCGCACGTACGACCTGGTAGCCGTGGATATTGACGGCGACCACAAAACGGATATAGTGGACTACAGTACGGTAACCTATAATAACAATGATAACGGAACCCAAACCCTGACACCCTATTACAATACACCTCCTTCCAATACCGATGGCAGGCCCGCATTTACGGCAGAAACGCCCGTTAGCCGAACCGGCAACCTCCGGCATTTTCCCATTCCCGTATTTCTTCCTTCCGGCAGGCCCAATACGAACCTTGAATTTGCGGGCGTAAGCCATAAATGGGTGACGTATTTCCAGTTCAAAAGAGATCACCGGGAAGAGGCGCTGCTGCGTACTGTCAGCCAGAACGGCGTAGTGCAAAGCATCGATTACCGGCCGCTGGAAAACGGCGCCACGCATCCCACCGAAGGATATACGGTGTATGCGCGGGGAGTGGACCAGGTGTATCCTTATACAGATGTTGTTACCGCCCGCTCCGTTCAGGTGGTACAGGGCATCACCCGCACGGTCAACGGCACGGTCAACGACAAGCAGTATTTTGCCTACAAGGGCGCTGTGCATCACCTGCAGGGCTTAGGGTTCCTGGGCTTTGAAGGCGTTGCACAAAGCAATCGCCACAACGCCTATGCCAACCGTATATTTTCGGTGGTGTTACACAATCCGCAGCTCCGGGGCGCTGCGATCCAGCGGCACAGCCAGTTATACGCCCCTGTTTTTTCAGCGGGTGTGTCGGGGTATATCACTAAAACCGTTCATACCTATCAAAGCGAACTGCTTTCCAATAAAGTATTTAAACTGCGCAATACCCAGTCGGTCACGCAAAATGCGCTTGAAGGAACCACTGCCACGCGCGATGCACAATATGATACCTATAACAACCTTACCCAGGTAAGCACGGCCTATCCGGGCCTGGGTACCGAAACGGTCAACATCACCTATACGAACAGCACCGGCACGCCCTATTTTATCGGCCGGCCATCCAATGTAACGGTGACCCGTACCCTGAACGGGCAGGCGGCTTTTGCAACGACGGAGCAATGGGATTATACCGCCGCCGGCCTCGTCAGCCAGCACCGCTGGAAAGGCAATAATATCGCCAACTTCAACCAGGAAGATTTTTCCTACGACAGCTATGGCAACCTGCTGACCAAAACCACCACACCCTATGGCAGCACCGGCAGAACGGTGAGTTTTTCTTATGACGCCACTAAACGGTTTGTAACCGGCAGCACGGATGTCGAAGGACTTAGCTCTACCGCCGTTTACAATGCGGTAACCGGCAAGCTGCTCAGTCAAACCAATCCTTTCAGCCAGACCGTATCTTTTGCCTACGACGCCTGGGGAAGGTTAATAACCACTACAGACATATACGGCAAGCAAACCACGGTTACCTATACAAAAAACAGCAGCACCTATAATTACACCGTCGCCAGTACCGCTCAAAACGGGGCTGCCACAGAACAGGAGTTTGATCCTTTGAAACGGCTGATCAGGGAAAGTTATAAAAATGCACTTGGCGTGTGGGTACATGTGCGTACAGAATACGACGCGATGGGCAGAACCTGGCGCAAAAGCGAGCCTTTCACGGGTACCTCTCCCTCGCAGTGGACCACTACCAGCTACGATGTGTACAGCAGACCCCTCAGCGTTACCCTGCCCACCGGCAAAGTAACCAGCATGAGCTACAGTGGACTAAGCGTAACCATAAACGATGGCACCAAAACCACTGTCACCACCAAAAACGCGCTGGGGCTGGTAACTACGCAACAGGACCCCGGCGGCTCTATCAGCTATACTTATTTCAGCAACGGCGCCATGAAGACCGCTGATTACGGCGGCAGCGTGCAAACCATAGAGCAGGATGGCTGGGGACAAAGAACAAAATTGACCGATCCTTCTGCCGGGGAATACAATTATCAGTACAATGCATGGGGCGAGTTGACAAAAGAAATCGACCCCAAAGGAAACACAGCATACCAGTACGACGCCAAAGGCAAGCTGACGCAAAAAACGGTGACGGGAGATGCCAGCACCGGCGATGTGCCCACCAGTATGGTTACCGTGTACGCATACGACGCTACCACCAAATTGCCCACCAGCGCTACGCTTACCAATGCCGACGGCAACAACAGCACCACCACCTTTACCTACGACAGTTATAAGCGGATCTCACAAACGGAGGAAGAAAACCCGAAGGCCCGCTTTACGAAAACAGTTGGCTACGATGCTTTCGGGCGCATCAGCACTGAAACGCAAACGGCGCTCAATAAAAGCAATAGTAAAACAGCCAGCCAGCACCTAACCTATACCTACCAGAACAATGCGCTGAAAAAGACCGAAACCACCGAAGCCGGGGTGATATGGGAGCTTACCGGGCTCAACGCCCGGGGCCAGGTAACTACGGCAACCCTGGGCAGCAGCGGCCTGCAGCAACAAAACACCTATGACGACTATGGATTACCGACCGCGGAAAAACTGGTGAAGCAGAGCACGGAGCTGTTCAGTTACAACTATACCTGGAATGCCCAGCGGGGGCTGCTTACCGGGCGCAGTAATACGCTGTTTACCAGCGGCGGCCAGGCGTTGACAGAAAGCTTTCAGTACGATGCCCTGGACAGGTTGACGCAATGGAGCAACCCCGCAACGGGCGCTGCATTAACCCAGGGCTACGATACCCGGGGCCGTATCAGCAGCAACGACGCCATCGGTACGTATGCGTATGCCAATGCCACTACCTACCGGCAAAAAGACGTTACCCTGAATACCGCGGGGCAGTCCTATTACAGCGGGCACGAGCTGCAGCAGGCGGTGTACAATAATTTTAAGCAGCCGGTAAGCGTAACCGAGCCGGGGAAAGATAAAATCACCTTCCAGTATGGCGCGGCGGGGCAACGAGCGCATATCCAGTGGGGGCGCCCCTACAGCGGCGGCAGTTGGGGCAGTGCACGGTACCAGCGCCATTACAGCGCCGACGGCGTCATGGAAATAACCGAAGACGCACAAACCAGCACCACCAGCTTTGTTTTTTATACCGGCGGCAGCGCCTACAATGCGCCCGCCGTGTGGAGATCGGTACAAAGCGGCAGCACCACCAGCGAAATACTGTACCTGCACCGGGATCATCTCGGCAGCATAGTGGCCATTACCGACGGTAATGGCGTGGTAAAAGAAAAGCGGCATTTTGACGCCTGGGGCAACCTGGCTAAATTACAGAATGGCAGCGGCACAACGCTCAGCGCTTTCAGCTATATAGACCGGGGTTATACCGGGCACGAGCATTTAACCGTAGGGCTGGTGCACATGAACGGCCGGCTGTACGATCCCGCCCTGCACCGGTTCTTGATGCCGGATAATTATGTGCAGGATCCCTACCACACCCAAAGCTTTAACCGGTACGCCTATGTGCTGAACAACCCGCTCAGCTATACCGACCCTACAGGAGAGCTTACCCAGGCACAATGGAACCAGGCGTTGGAGATGATCGATAACGTTTTGAATGGCGGCGGTGGCGGCGGTTATATTGGCGGTGATATGGCTGCTCCGGCAACCTTCACCAGCCAGGATCAGGCCCTTGTTTACGGAATCGGTTATATGAATACCCATAACGCCTGGGGTGGCGGAGATGGATGGGCAGGTTCGGCGCAGGAAGCAGTAGCAAATTATATGGCCAGCGGCGCTTCGGAAGGCACGCTTCAGTTCCGTTATTCCAGCGAATCTGCCGGGACTTTCTTAACGCACGATTACCGCGGAAGCAGTGCTTTTGACAGCTATTTAGGCCAAACCTATACCCTGATCGGAGTGGTTGGCGAAGGTTTTGATGAAGCATTCAATTCAAATGCCAGTAACTCGTCAGAAAATTTATTAAGTTGGGTACAAACGGGGTTGGATATTTTAGGCTCGACTGAAATACCCGTATTCAGCCAGATAGGAGATATAGGCAGTGGAATTATATCCGGCGTGCGGGGAGATATGGTAGGTATGGCAATGAGTTTTGGGGGTGCCGTGATTCCGGGATTAAGCCAGGCTAAATTAGCGAGGAGTGCCGCTAAAGGGGTAAAAGCCCTACAAACAGGAGGTCATACATTAAACAAATCCACCTTAAAAGCATTGAATTTAACTAAAGAACAAGGAAAAAATGCAATTGAGGCATTGAAAAAGGCTGAAGGGCTTCCTAATAATGCACATTTTAAAATTATGCCAGATGGTAGTGTTGTTAATCCTCACAATGGGATTGATTATGGAAGATTATTCGATTATTTACCTTAAAAATGCTTATGAGAAGAGATAGCTTTGTTTTAAAAACACAAATTAGTTTTGGAATTAAATCTGATACAGTTGAGCCGGATATAATTACAAAGGAATTGAACATTATTCCCTCAGATACTTCTTTTAAGAAAGGTGATACATGGGAAAGCAAACATGACGGAAGTAGGCGTGTTCGCAATTCTAATATTTGGCGATTGGAAACGGAATTTACTGTACTTGAAGAAGAAACAGTCAGCCATCATATAAAACACTTCATGTCTATTTTTTCATCTAAAGCGGATATTTTAACACGATATAAAGCGGATAATCGTTTTGATGTTATTTTTTGGATTTGGATTGAAACCGACAATGCAGGCGTGGGGTTAGACTTGAGTGAAGAAGAACTGAGTTTTCTTAATAGCATATCAAATCGTGTGCATTTTTCAATTATTTGCAATAGAGAGATAGAAGAAGTATAGTTGTCGCTAAAAGGGGGCATAAATATTCCGGTGATTTGGTAAAGGGGTTGGTTCGTCTACATTCCCACATTTGAATTACAACATTGGAGGAACAAAAGGACACTTATTCCTTCAGGATAAAATAACCAATAGAGGAATGTGGGGGGATTTTATAAGTTACTTTGGAAAGTAAAAAGGGTAAAATCATGTTGAGTTTACAATATCTAATTGAAAATAGTGGAGATTCAATTCTCGATAGTTATACTTATTCAGAAGGTATATTGGCAATAAATCTACATTTAGGAGACTCCGATAAGAAAGTTTTGATAGAAATTAAGACAGATGTGATGTCATTCAAAAATTATTATTTAGATAAAATAGAAGAAATGTATCGAACTTGCCGAGTTGAAATTCAAGAATTGTCGAGTATTCTTTCAATAGAGAATGGTATTTATTTGCCTTCTAATGATTTTGGTAAATTCATGAATGAAAAAAATGAACTATAATTTGGCATATGGCGAAAAAGCAAATTCAATGAAATTCATTTTTTCTTTAGTTGGTTATGACAGATTGATGTCTTGTCTCGTATCAAATGAAAGTTGTATAAAAATAGAAGAAACGCATTAAAGGAGAGGGTGAAGGCTGCACAACAACTTTATCCCCCAAAAAGCAGGGCTTACAAAATCGCATCACATAGCCTCGAAATACTTAGGGGGTGCAAAGAATGAGCACTTGTGTCATTAGACGACTTTACAACTCCGAATTTAAGGGACGCCTACACAATGAAATGGACGAAAAAGTAGAATTAAGAATTTATAAGAAATATGCTCATTTGCTTTTACAACCGAATGAGGGCAATGATTTAGGGTTATATGTAGCTGTAGATATCCCAACAAATGACCCGAGATTTGATAAAGCCAGACTGTTGACAGAGGAAATAAGAAAAAAGTATAACGACTTTTTTTTCTTATACGCTGAAATCAAGCGTAAATACAGCAAGAAGGAATTAGAAGCAGCTACGTTATTGCATTTAAAAATAAAAACAGTATTTGAGCCGACAGGCGAAGAATACGGAACGTTATATGATGAAACGGTAGCTTGTGAAATATGCGGAGCAAACAGGAAACAAGTAAGCCCCTTAACTCTGAAAAAAGGAACAATACCTAAAAAGGACATCGCAAGAACCATAGGGGGCGAAGTGGTTGTGTCGGAAAAGTTTGCAAATGTCGTAAAGCAGCGAAATCTAAATGGCTTGCAGCTGAATCCTATCAACGTTGATAAATATTATCAACTTACTGCAAATACGGAAATTGAACTGTCGCCAAATACTATCGTAGGCATTAATCCATTTGATTTATCAACAAGTAGCGAAGGGGAGATTTACAAGTGCCCGAAAGGCGATACAATCGGCTTAAATCTTCTGTCAGAGCCTTATGTTTTAGACAGTCAATCAATCGGGGAAAATGATTTTTTGGTCAGCAAACAAAACATAGGTGTTAAACGTGGCTTGCTGCGACCAGAGCCAATTTATTTTTGTTCACAGTCTTTCAGAGAAGTGATAGAAGAAGAAAAGCTAAGCGGATTCGAATTTGAGATAACAAATATTGAATACAGACTACCTTATTAGGACCTATTTGACCCGCCTGTTTCGGCAAATGGTCGAGAGTGTTTCACAAAGTGTGTCAGTTTGAAGTTAGTTAACTTTAAACAGATATAAATATGGAAAAGCAAACATTCGATTTTGAAGCCTTCAAGAAAGAGGCTGCTACGCGCCTAAAGAAAGGCAAGACCTTGCTGGGTCGTGAAGGTGTTTTCACGCCTTTGTTGAAAGAATTTCTTGAAGAAGCATTGGAAGGGGACCTGGATGGCGCCTTTTGCGGGATGGGCAGCCACTTTGGGGACTTTAATTTCTCCTAAGTTGAAATACATAATCAGCCGGTATTATAATTTGACCATTATCCACTAAAATCGTAAAGAAAATACTTGATTCGACACGTTTTGAATTAACAACTGCCGCTTCCCACCGTCTCATCTTTAAAAGCAAATCATAAATATAATTTTCGATAATTGTGTCGTTAATTGAAGAGGCAGTATTTATTTCAGCAATTTTATTGTTCTTACTTATTTTAATGCCAACAATCAGCCATTGATCCTGGATTGGTTTACTATATTTTGAGAGCTCACTTTGAAGTTTCGGATAAAACGACGAACGAATACTCCGACTATCATACTGCCACAATGAGAATTGATTTCCAAGACAACCAATTGAGTTTTCCATCAGATTAAGGTTCTCGTTCGCACAAAAACTTGTCAGCCTAATCATCGATTTGTCGGTATATACTACATCACGTTCAACACTTTTAATAAAAACACCTTCATCGTACGTTTCAATTGATATTGGTAACGCGGCATCGGCGGTTAAGAACCATTTCCACTCACCATCTTTCTTTCCATTTTTTATATTTCCCGTCGCCTTATATATATCAGATTGCCTATAAAGACTAAAATCGGTTTTTAGACTTCCGTTCCCACCAACTACAGTAGCCTCTCCGTTGCTGTTATGTGCCTCCAATACTAAGGGTTCGCCATCCGTATATTCATATATTTTTTGAATGTTTCCATTTGGATAATAAAAAGTCCACCTGCCCAGCCTTTCATTATTTCGATAACTCCCCTCTTCTTTAATCCGTCCATTTTCGTAATAATACCGGGCTATTCCTTCCAGGTTGTTATACTGCATAGTGGCTTTTAGAAGCACTTTCCCGGTAGCATAGTAATCAATAAAGTCACCCGTAATATTAATTCTGGTTGAGTCCATTTTCCCTACTCTATAATACGGCGCACATTTTCGTTCAATAACAGCCCCGTGGTTATTAAAGTAAATTTTTATGCTATCAGTATTAAATACTTCAACACAACTGCCGATTTGGAAGTTGTCAGGAAGTGTCTTTTGTGAAATTGACAACAAACTAACTGACAGGAATAGCAGTATTAAACCGATTTTCATAATGTTGAGACAGTTTTAACTGATCGTTCTAAAAATATTTCCCGTTTAGAAAAACACCCTGATGAGGTATTATTTTCTGGTCTCGGGGAATCGAATGATTTGTCTGATAAACTCCGGTAGGCTAGCGTCAGTAACCGGTTCTTCATTTAGGTCAACTAATACCCAAACCGGCTTATTGTTAATGACTCCCGAAACACTAAGCTGGTAAGTTGTTCCTGTAGCGTTTTCGTAACTCACGGTATAGCCTTTACATTTTCTATCAAACAAATAAAAATCGACTCGCTTTTTCTTGAAATTGGTTAGCATTCCTCCCATTTCTAATAAGGCGTTTTGCAAACCCTTGACTGTTTGTTTATCTCCGTAAATCCATGCAAGACTATAGCCTTCACACCGGATTTTGGTTTCACCGTCAACCGTGCAATCCGGTGAAATCGCTAATTTATGGGAAGCAATTGTTATTGTATCTGGAGTTGTTTGTCCAAAACTTAGTGTTGAGATTAAAAGAGCGGCTGCGGTAAATAATTTTTTCATTTAGGGTTTTTGTTCTAAAAGTAAACACTTTGACGATTCCTCAACTTTTCCTGTTCAGGATAGAACGTACCTGGCTTACGTTGGTAATGACCGGCTACCCCCTTTTCTCCGGCAACTTCGGCTCCCGCAACTCCACCGGATCCGGTTTTGCATTTTTCCGCATCACCATATTCAGCAGCTCCACCGCGAACGAGAAGGCCATCCCGAAATAGATATAGTTCTTCAAATGCAGCTCATGGGCGGCATCGGCATTCCAGCCTTCGATCACCAGGCTCAGCCCGATCATGACCAGGAAACTCAGGGCCAGCATTTTCAGCGTAGGATGCCGGTGAATGAAGCCGGCGATCTTCGGGCTGAACAGGAACATAATCGCCATGGCGATGACCACCGCCGCGATCATGATCTCCACGTGTTTGGCGGTACCGCCGGCGGTAATGATACTGTCGAACGAGAAAACGGCGTCGATCACCACAATTTGACCAAGGGCCTGCGAAAAGCCAAGCCCCTTTCGGCTGTTGCCGGCGGCGCTTTCCGCCTCGCCTTCCAGCTTGTGGTGAATCTCCTTAACCGATTTATAGATGAGGAAGAGACCGCCGCCCAGCATAACGAGACTGGCCAGGTCGAAACCTTTATCACCGATGCTGAACACCGCTTTGCCTTTTTGCGCCAGCAGCCAGCTCAAACCCAGCAGCATCAGGCTGCGCATGATGATACCCGATACCATCCAGAAACGACGGGCCCTTTTCTGGTCTTTGAGCTGCGGCAGCCGGTTCAGGATGATGCTTACAAAGATCACATTGTCGATGCCCAGCACCACTTCGAGAATCACCAAAATAAGAAAGCTGATAATGCTTTCGCTCGTAAAAAGATGTTCCATAAAAGGTTAGTTAGACTGCGATTGCCGCATACCGGGTTGCAAGGTCTTGCAAATATTGCGCACAATGTGCGGACCCTCATAAATAAAGCCCGTCCATACCTGCACCAGGCTGGCGCCGGCATCGAATTTTTCCTGCGCGTCGGCGCCGGTAAAAATGCCGCCGCTGGCGATGACCGGTATGCTGCCCGCCGAACGGGTATGAATGTACCGGAGCAGGTCGGTGGCGCGCTGCCGCAGCGGGGCGCCGCTGAGACCACCCGCGCCGATAGCCTCGATCGTGGCCGCCGGCGTTTTCAGTCCCTCGCGGCTGATGGTGGTATTGGCTGCCACCAGCCCGTCAAGTTCGCATTCCGCCGCCAGGTCAATAACATCGTCGACCTGCGATTGGGTGAGGTCAGGGGCTATTTTCAGCAACAGCGGCCGGGTATGGGGCTGCTGCCGGTTAATGGTTTGCAGGTGGTCGAGTATCTTGTGCAGGGCGTCTTTTTCCTGCAACGCGCGCAGTCCGGGCGTATTGGGCGAACTTACGTTCACCACGAAATAATCGACCGTATCAAATAGCTGGCGAAAGCATATCTCGTAGTCTTTCCAGGCGTCTTCGTTGGGCGTGACCTTGTTCTTGCCAATATTGCCGCCTACGATCATCCGCGGCCGGCCGGGTACGGGCTCGGGACGGCCGCTTCGCCAGCGGGCAAGGCGTTCGCTCACCTTTTTCACCCCTTCATTGTTGAAACCCATGCGGTTGACCAGGGCCTTATCGGCCGGCAGGCGAAACAACCGCGGCTGCTCATTACCGTCTTGCGGCAAGGGCGTAACGGTGCCGATCTCGACCGATCCGAAACCGATCAGCTCCAGTTCATCCAGCCAGCGGGCATTCTTGTCGAAACCCGCCGCAAGACCCACCGGGTTGCGGAAGGGCAGGCCGAATACGGTCTTCGACAGGTCGCCCCGCGCACCGAAATGCCGGGCAAGCAATTTAGGGGCGCCGGGCAGGGCGGCCACCGTATGCAGGCTGTTCATGGAAAAATAGTGAACCGGCTCGGTCGGGAACTGAAAAAGCAGTCGGCGTATAAGAGAATACATTGGCTGCAATTTCGCAAAAAAGTTTTCACCGGCCGGATCAAAATGGTAAATTTGGTTCATTAAGTTGCATAAGCAACTATTCTTGTTTTCGGTCGCACACCTATAAAAAGAACACATGCAGGAAGCCTATATCGTTGCAGGATACAGAACGGCGGTTACCAAATCAAAAAGAGGCGGGTTCCGGTTTGTACGGCCCGACGACCTGGCGGTGGAGCTGATCGGTGGATTAATGGCGTCTGTACCACAACTGGACCCTGCCCGTGTCGACGACCTGATCGTAGGAAACGCCGTACCCGAAGCCGAGCAGGGCCTGCAGATCGGGCGTATGATCTCGGTACGGGCCCTGGGCATCGGCACACCGGGCATGACGGTGAACCGCTATTGCGCCAGCGGCCTGGAAACCATTGCCATTGCTACTGCCAAGATCAGGAGCGGAATGGCCGATTGCATTGTAGCAGGCGGTACCGAAAGCATGACCATGGTGCCTACCGCCGGCTGGAAACCTTCACCCGCCTACAGTGTGGCGGTCGAAAACCCCGACTATTACCTGGGCATGGGCCTTACGGCCGAAGCCGTAGCCAAAGAGTTCGGCGTAAGCCGCGAAGAGCAGGACGCTTTTGCGCTCGACAGTCACCGGAAAGCCATCCATGCCATTACAAACGGCTACTTCAAACCAGGCATAATGCCCATTACCGTCAATCAGGTAATGCTCGACGCGAAGGGAAAAAAGCAGCAGAAATCGGTGGTGATCGATACCGACGAGGGGCCGCGGGCAGATACCAGCGCCGAAGCCCTGGCCAAACTAAAACCCGCTTTCGCCAATGGCGGCAGCGTTACGGCAGGCAATGCGTCACAAACCAGCGACGGGGCGGCCTTTGTAATCGTGATGGGCGAAAAAATGCTTAAAGAACTGAAACTTACCCCCATTGGCCGGCTGGTATCGTGCGCCAGTGCCGGTGTACACCCCCGCATCATGGGTATCGGCCCGGTAGCCGCTATTCCCAAAGCGCTTGCGCAGGCCGGCCTGTCGCTTTCTGCGATAGACCTGATCGAATTGAACGAGGCTTTTGCTTCGCAGTCCATTGCCGTGATCAGGGAAGCAGGGCTTGATCCCGCCCGGGTCAATATCAACGGCGGCGCCATCGCCCTGGGGCATCCCCTGGGATGTACCGGCGCTAAACTGACCGTGCAGGTATTAAGCGATTTGCAACGCCTGGGCAAGCGCTATGGCATGGTAACCGCGTGCGTAGGCGGCGGCCAGGGCATTGCCGGCATCATCGAAAGGCTATAATTACTACCGGTTTTCGGTTATTTTCTGGGTCGGTGGGCACTTTCAGGTAAAATCTGCCCGATGTAGATATTAAAAATACTTTCTTTGTAAACTACCTATTTTCAGTGGTAAAAGTCACCTGATAAAATTGCAATGTGAGATGAGGGTTTACATAACCGATGATCACGAGATGTACCTGGAAGGGCTCTCTTTACTATTACAGAAACAGCAGCAACTGGAAGTGACCGGCACCAGCCTGAATGCCGGCGGCCTGCTCGACCGGCTTCCCGCCTTGTCGCCCGACGATATCCTGCTGCTCGACGTGAACCTGCCCGACATGGAGGAGGAAGAACTGATCAGGAAGATCCGGGAGCTGCGGCCCCAGCAGAAAGTGATCTATCTTACCCTTATCCGCGGTACGCGGTATGTACACAAATTGCTCAAATTCCAGGTGCAGGGATATGTATTGAAGAACGCCAGCGTGGAAGAGTTGGTAACCGCCATCGAAAAGGTACACAACGGGGGGCAGTACTTCAGCAAGGAAATAGACATCTTAAGTGATGGCGATTTCAGGAACACCCTTACCATCGAAGACCGTAAGATCAATGAAATATTGTCGAAACGCGAAGTGGAAGTATTGAAGCTGGTATGTAAGGAGTTCAGCAATGCGGAGATCGCGCAGAAGCTGTTTCTGAGCATCAGCACGGTCGAAACGCATCGTAAAAATCTGATCGCCAAGCTGGGGGTGCAAAACACCGTCGGACTGGTTAAGTTTGCCATCAGGAACAACCTGATCGATTAGTTGAAA
>JAKPBL010000595.1 GCA_029778965.1 Bacteroidota bacterium | reverse complement strand
AAAAAATAGGATACAGCTGGCAAAAGCCCAGTGCATCGCCTTCATCAACCGCCAGCAGTATGGTCGACTCACCAGCTTCCATTCTGGCCCGTAAAAAATCAAGCGCGGCACCCGGGTCTGACGGCTGCCCGTAAAATTGGCGGTACAGATCGAACAAAGGCGCCACCGCGCCGAGGTCGTCAATGGTTGCCTTGCGTATGGTTATCATGATTCTGTCTTAAAAAAGCCACCCAATCATGCAGTATGCCGCCCTTCAGCACGCGGGGAAATTTATGCTGGCCGCCTACTTTTCCTTTCGACGCCATAAAATCCATAAAGGTCTGCTCCGGCAACACTTCGAGCGTCACCTCTTTCAGCGCGCTTTTTCTTTCTACCGCATAATCGTCGTTCAGCACTTTCAGGTGCTCGTCAATGCGGCGGCAGAGCGCTGTTTTATCGAACCGGTCGTCTGACGCCACATACCAGTGGTGCGCAAAAAAGGTACCATGAGGCACCCCCGCCACGGTGTATTCGGGAATGCTGATGTTCATTTCTTCAGCCGATAACTGCAGTGCCCTGTTCATATTGTCAACGCTCAGGTGCTCACCCACCAGGCTCAGGAAATGTTTGGTGCGGCCGGTAATAATGATTTCGCACCTTTCCACATCGGTAAAGCGGATGGTATCGCCGATCAGGTACCGCCAGGCGCCGGCACAGGTACTGATCAGCAGCGCATAGTCGCGGTGCTCTTCCACCTCGTGCACCATCAGGGTCTTTGGATCAGGCACCATATTGCCTTCGCCGTCGAAATTCTCGTCGTCGAAGGGCACGAACTCGAAAAAGATGTGATCGTTGATCGACAGCTTCATCCCTTTGGCCTTCTGCCGGTCCTGGTACGCAATAAACCCTTCTGACGCCAGATAGGTTTCAATATAGGTCAGCGGTCGCGCCAGCAGCTTTTCGAATCCTTTCTTATACGGCTCGAACGATACCCCGCCATGCACAAAAAAGGAGAGGTTCGGCCAGATATCATGAATGGTATTGAGCTGGTACTTCTCCACAATCTTCTCCATGCACATCTGTATCCATGCAGGTACCCCCACCACAAAACTGATATCCCAGTTCGGTGCCTGCTCTACAATCTCTTCGAGCTTGTCGTTCCAGTCGGTCATCTTGGCGATCTTCTTTCCCGGCTTGTAAAACGGGGTGAACCAGAACGGCACCTTCTTCGCCGTAATGCCGCTCAGGTCGCCCGCATAGTACCCCTGCCCGCGCTGCAGCTCGGTACTGCCGCCCAGCATCAGCCAGCCTTTGCCGATATTGCTGTACGGGATATCGGCATAGTGCCGCAGCGACAGCAACTGTTTGATCATCACCACCCGGTTGCCTTTCAGCAGGTCTTCCGTTATGGGGATGTATTTGCTCGCCGATTCGGAGGTGCCCGACGATAACGCGTAGTACTTGATCTTTCCCGGCCAGCAGATATCCGGCTTGCCTTCAAGAGTGGTTTGCCACCACTCTTTGTAGATCGAATTATAATTATAGGTGGGTACCAGTTGCTGGAACCGTTTGCCCAGGTGCTTGCTCAGCAGGATCTCGTCAAAACGGTAACGCTGGCCGAATTCCGTAAACCGCGCTTTCTTCAATAACTTCTTCAGCACCTTCAATTGCTGCCGGCGCGGGGTGCTCGTGGGCAGATTCAATGCACGGGCAATCGTTTTCGGCAACGTAATTTCAATCAGCGACATACGGTGTATAGGCTTTCGTAATAGGCAAAAGTATTTTATTTTAACCGGAATAACTCTCCGCCACGGCGCCGGTCATCACTTCCTGTAACATAGTTTGCGCCCATCACATAAAAACAGGTGGGGCACTTTTCTGTTCCGCCCTCGGCAATAAAGGCTTCCAGCCCTGTGCCCTGCGCTATGCAAACCACCCGGCGGTCGGCCGATGCAGCCGTTTTCGCCGCCGTTATATACGCCGGCAGTCTTTTTTCGAGCGACGCGATGGCGGCGGCTTCGCCGGTAAGCCACCAGTGCCGTGAAACCGCTGCAGGCTGTTGCCGCGATCGCCGGTGCAGCCGCCAGCCGCCAGCCAGCTTCGCTGCCTGCTGCTGCAGCCATTGCAGGGTCTTCAGCCGGTCGCCGAAATGCTTCTTCGAGAAGAGGACCATGGCCTCATAAAAATGCCGGTTGCTTTGCAGGTCGCCGGCCGCACTTTCGCCTTTGAAATGCACAATCGCGGGCTGGGGCAGGTACAGGTTTTCCCAGCCCGCCTGCCTGATGCGCCAGCTCAGGTCAATGTCTTCCCCATACATAAAAAACTGTTCGTCGAATCCGCCCAGCATTTCAAATACCTGCCGCCTAACCGCCATGCAGGCGCCCGCCAGGATATCGACCGGCCATTTTTGTTGCGGATCAAGTTGCCCCAGGTAATAATGATTCATCACACTGTTACGGGGAAACAATTTCGACAAGCCTGTCAGCCTGAAAAAAACAGCGAAGGGATAAGGCATACCCCGCTTCGATTCGGGCAGGAACAGGCCGCGCCCATCGACCATCCGCAATCCGACCGCCCCGGTTTGGGGTCGCTGTGCAACAGCAGCGGCGATACCGCTCAGCAAAGCGGGCGTTACCAGGGTGTCGGGGTTCAGGAACAGGAGCCAATCGCCCGAAGCCATCCGTGCCCCGGCATTGCAGGCTTTCGCAAAGCCACCATTCTCGGTCAGCCATACAAACCGCACTTCGGGAAACCGCGCTTCCAGCAGCCGGCTCTCATCGTGAGAGGCGTTGTCGACTACGATCACCTCGCAGCGCTGCGCGCCGGCGGCCAAACGCAGGGTAAGCAGGCACTGCTCCAGCCAGGGCGCTACATTGTAATTCACGATGATTACCGAAAACAGCATCTGCGAATGTATTGGTAAAATTTATTTCGGCTTTCAGGTGTAGCTTTGTTTGATGATTAAAGAAACGCTGTACGCGGCCGTGAAAGCGGGTGCCAGTCAACTGACACATTATTTCAACCGCCACGATCTGCAGATTTCTAATAAAGAAGGGGTCAACAACCTGGTGACAGAAGCCGATCACGCCGCCGAGAAAGCCATTATCGAAACCATCCGCCGGCAATTTCCCGATCACTACCTGCTTACCGAAGAAAGCGGCGAGCACGCAACGGGCGCCGATACGAAATGGATCATCGACCCGATCGACGGCACGGTCAATTTTGCAAACGGCATTCCCATCTGCTGCGTCAGCATCGGCGTAGAGAAAGCCGGTGTCATGATCATGGGTGCCGTATACAACCCCGTCATTAACGAATTTTTCTTCGCTGAAAAAGGAAAAGGCGCTTTTCTGAACGATCGGTCCATTCACGTAAGCGCCAAAAGCGACGTGATCAGCAGTTGCCTCGTAACCGGTTTCCCTTATACCTACCTCGATATGCCGAATGGACCACTCCAGTGCTTCGATCGTTTTATCCGCGCGGGCGTGCCCGTGCGTCGCCTCGGCTCGGCCGCCATCGATCTCTGTTGGGTAGCGGCTGGCCGCTTTGATGGCTTTTACGAGCACAAACTGAATGCATGGGACAGCGCCGCAGGCTTCCTGATGGTAGAAGAGGCGGGTGGAAAAGTAACCGATTTTACCGGCGCCGCTTACAGCGTTTACCAGCCGCACCTGCTCGCCACCAACGGCAAGATTCATGACGAGATGCTGCAATGGATCAAC
>JAKPBL010000592.1 GCA_029778965.1 Bacteroidota bacterium | reverse complement strand
GGGCCCGCACCAGGTAGCCCATACATTGATCAGTCTTAATTTCTTTCCCTCGTTTTTGAGCAGCGTTTTGATTTGATCTGCAGAGATCAGCTCAACGTTCACCGGTTCTTTTGCCCAGCCCTCTTTTGCTTTCTCCAGCCAGTTTTCCTTGGCCGCCCATTTGATGGAGCAGCCGAATGTTTTGGTAGTAGGCACCGTCACGGTTTTACCGGCCAGTATTTCATCTATTGCATTTCGGGTATCCCTTACCGTGGGTATTTTGGTGGGCTTTTCCATATTGTCGATCCGTCCCTGGAAACGCAGCTTACGGCTCTTGTCAAAAACAAATACATGTGGTGTGGCCACCGGTCCGTAGGCCTTCGCCACTTCCTGTTTATCGCCGTCGTAGAGATAGGGAAAATTGAATTTCTTTTTTTCCGCCCTGGTCTTCATTTCTTCGAAGCTGTCGCCCAGATCGGTATAGTCGAGCTCGCTCAGGCTGATGGCTTTCGGATCGTTGGGCGAGATGGCGACCAGCGCCACTTTCTGCGACCGGTAATCATTGGCAAGCTGTATGATCCTGTCTTCGTAGGCCTGCGCCGTGGGGCAATGGTTGCAGGTAAATATAATCACCAGCACATCGGCTGATGCAAACTCGCTGAGGCTGTGGTTTTTGCCGTCAACCCCCGGGAGGTTGAAATCAGGCGCAGCCGCGCCGATGGGGAGGGTAACCGGATCGGCAGCCTGTGCAGCGAAGCCGACACATAAAAGGCAAAACAGGATCGTTTTCATCGCTGGAGAAGTTTTTTTAATATGAACAGCCGTGTTTCGGGAAACTGAATTTATCAATAACTTCCCGATTATGAACCGCCGACAATTACTCAGGCATGCGGTCTGGATGGGGGCTGCCGTGGCTTTTATGCCGTCTTGCGTGTATAAGCAAGACAAACTGTCGATCCAGCTCAAACGCCTGCAGCTCAATCCCGACCAGGAGAAAATGCTGGCTTCGTTGGCAGACGAGGTCATTCCCAAAACCGAGACGCCGGGCGGGTCAGACCTCGGGCTGCACCTTTTCGCGCTCAAGATCGCCGACGATTGTTTCCATGAGGAACAACTGCAAAAATTTTCCGGCGGACTAAAAGCCTTCACGGCCGCCAAAGCGAAAAATGGTTCGCTGACCTTGCAGCAGGCAGCCGAAGATGCGACGCTGAAAGATTTTGCAGATGCCTGGAAATCGCTGGTGGTACGCGGGTACACCCAGTCTGAATACTATATGACCAAAGTGGTGCCATACAAACTGATTCCCGGTGGCTATAAAGGCTGCGTGCCGGTTGCTTAATCATTGCCGTTAATAAGAAATTATGGGTTACCTGAATACAAAAGGACTGAAAGAAAGAACCTTCGACGCTATTGTGATCGGTTCGGGCATCAGCGGGGGATGGGCCGCGAAAGAATTTTGCGACAAGGGACTGAACACGCTTATGCTGGAACGCGGACGTGATGTAAAGCACAATAAAGATTACCCGACCACGAATATGATGCCCTGGCAGTTTGAGCACCGGGGACAATTGACCGATGAGATCGTGAAAGAAAATCCCGTGGTCAGCAAGTGTTACGCTTTCCGGGAAGACGCGATGCATTTTTTCGTCAAAGACAAGGAGCATCCCTATGTGCAGGACAAACCCTTCGACTGGATCAGGGGATACCAGGTGGGCGGGAAGTCGCTCTTATGGGCAAGGCAAACACAGCGGTGGAGCGATTTTGATTTCGAAGGGCCCGCGCGCGACGGTTTTGCGGTCGACTGGCCGATCCGGTACAAGGACCTTGCATCGTGGTACAGCTATGTGGAAACCTTTGCGGGCATCACCGGCAATAAAGACGGGCTGCCACAATTACCCGACGGTGAATTTCTGCCGCCGCATGAGCTGAACTGCGTGGAGAAATATTTCAGCGAAAAAATGGCGTCGGTATATAAGAAGTCGCGCCCGGTGATCATCGGCCGTGCGGCGCACCTCACCAAACCCCTGCAGATTCACCTCGACCAGGGGCGGGCGCAATGCCAGTACCGTGATCTTTGCCAGCGCGGCTGTCCCTTCGGTGGTTATTTCAGCAGCAATGCCTCTACCATACCCTGGGCGCTTCGTACCGGCAAGTTGACCCTGCAGCCGAATACAACCGTGCATTCCATCATCTACGACGAGAAAGCCGGCAAGGCTACGGGCGTTCAGGTGATCGATACCGTTAGCAAGACGGCCACCGAATATTTCGCGCCTGTTATTTTCGTGAATGCCGCCGCGCTGAACACGAATTTGATTTTGTTGAATTCGACGTCCGCGCGTTTTCCGAATGGATTGGGCAATGACAGTGGCGTACTCGGCAAATATGTGGCCTTTCACAACTACCGCGGGCATGTAAGCGGCATATACGAAGGTTTTCCCGATTCCACTACCGAGGGCCGGCGGCCGAACAGCGGTTATATTCCGCGGTTTCGGAACCTGTACAAACAGGAAACTGATTTTCTGCGCGGTTATGCGGCGGGGTTTGGCGCCGGCCGCATGAATGTACCGGCCTCGGGCTGGGGCGCCGATCTGAAAGCGCAGCTCGACAAACCCAAGCCGGGCGTTTGGTACGTGGGCTCGCACATGATGGGAGAGACCATACCCAAAGAGCAGAGCCGCCTCACGCTTGATCCTGTCAACAAAGACGAGTGGGGTATCCCGGTGATGCATATCGACATGGCCTATGACGACAACGACGAAAAAATGGTAAAAGACTACCATGAGCAGTTAACCTCCATGTTTGAAGCGGCCGGCTTTACCGATATCAGCATCAACGATTCCAAACAGGCGCCGGGGCTCGATATTCACGAGATGGGCGGTGTGCGGATGGGGCATGACCCCAAAACATCGCTGCTGAACAAATGGAACCAGTTGCACGCCTGCAAAAATGTATTCGTTACCGACGGCGCCTGCATGACTTCCACTTCCACGCAGAATCCTTCGCTCACCTATATGGCGCTGGCGGCGCGGGCGGTGGACTATGCCGTAGCTGAAATGAAAAAAGGAAACCTGAAATAACGGTCATAAAAAAGGCCACGAAGAGTAAAGTTGCTTGCTGATTAGGGCAACTGCTCTCCGTGGCCGGGTTGGCTAAAAAACCTACTTACTGCACTTACCGTTCTTTATGTCATCTTCCGTGGGGTTATACGCGTTGCCGGAAACCCGGTAAACACTGGTGTTGCCGCCTCCCTGCACGAGTTTGGTGAGGCCGCATAAACTGCTTAACAATTTATTTTCCGTTACCGTGATACCGCTGATAGCGCCTTCTACATTTGCCAGTCCGTCAATATTCGCGAGCTTATCATTGGCAGTAACGGTGATGCCCCATTTCATTGATTTTATCTTCTCAAGACCCTGCAGGTCTTTTAATTCAGGGCTACGTGTAATATAGATACCTGAAATATTGGTGAGTGCGGCCAGCCCTTTCACAGAGGTGAGTTTGGTATTGGTTTGAATAAAAATCAACCTGTTTT
>JAKPBL010000577.1 GCA_029778965.1 Bacteroidota bacterium | reverse complement strand
TAAACCGCATGGAAGTGGCGTCGGCCGATTTTATCGATACCCTCCAGGAACCAACCCGTTAAGCGATGGATATCAAAAGAAGAATACGAGGCCATGCGGAAGTGCATACGGGGGCATTGAATGATATCCTTTTCATTTTGCTGCTGTTCTTCCTGATCGTATCTACGCTCGCCAACCCGAATGTTATCAAGCTGTCGCAGCCCAAGGCCAAAAGCGATACGAAAAGCAAACAGACGGTGGTGGTAAGCATAGATGCGAAAAACCAGTTTTATGTGGGTACGGCCAAAGTAACGCTCGACGAGCTCAAGGCCAAGCTGCAGCCGGTGCTGGCAAAGGAAACCGACCAGCCGGCCGTGGTGATCAATGCCGATAAATCGGTTCCGGTGGAAAACGTGGTGGCGGTAATGCGTGTGGCGCGTGAGCTGGGCGCCAGGTCGGTACTGGCGGTTGATAAGAACGGCGTACAATAGATCATCGTGTTGCCCTGACCATCCGGTCTTTGCCCTGCATATCCTGTCGCAGCTCCACTTCCGACAGGTGTTTATCGTTAAAAAGTGCTACCACATCGTGCCCGAGTTTTTCGTGTATCTCCACGTACAGCCTTGCACCTGGTGCTTGCGTTAAGAGATAATCCGCGAGCCTGCGGTAAAATACCAGCGGATCGTTGTCAGGAACAAATAACGCCTCCTGTGGTTCAAACCGCACCACCTGCGCCGGCATGGTTGCTTTTTCATTCAGGGGAATATAGGGCGGATTGCTGACGATGAGTGATGCCCGGGGGCATTGGGCCAGATCGGTGGTTAAAAAATCCAATGGCAGCCATTCCACCTTAGCTGATAACTGCCGGCTGTTTTCCCGGGCTATCCCCAACGCCTGTTCGCTGATATCAGCCCCGGTCACTTCGACATGAGGTAATTTTTTGGAGAGGCTGATGGCAATGCATCCACTGCCCGTGCCTATGTCGATCAGCCGTGTTCCTGCCGGTTGGCTTTTTTCGGCGGCCACCACCCATTCCACCAGTTCTTCCGTTTCGGGCCGGGGAATCAATGCCCCCTCCTTCACGCGAAAGGGCATATCCTGGAACCAGGCCTCTTCCAGCACATATTGCACGGGGCGGTGGTCTAGAAGCTGGGTGCTGTAAACGGCCAGGGCATCGGCCTCGCTGCCGGTAAGTGGTCTCAATGCATGCTGCTTCAGCGCATATTTCGGGATGCCGGTGATCTTTTCCAGGCACATGCCGGCTACCAGGAACGCTTCGCGGTCGCCGTAAACAGGCGCCAGCCGGCGGGCAAGTGTTTGCAAAGCGATCCCCAGTTCATCAACGGCCATTTTTCAAAGCTAGCGCTACCCGCCGAAAAAGAATGGTTTTTTTCCAATTCCGTAAACAGGGTATGCCCGACTGTTTGCAACTTGCAACCGATGCGTTTTAAAAAGATCGTAGGTAAGGTTCATCTCTGGCTGGGCCTGGCATCGGGTATCATCGTGGTGTTCCTGGGCATTACCGGCTGCATATTGGCCTTTGAGACGGAAATAGAATCGCTACAGTCGTTCCGGCGCGTGCGACCGGAGAATAAAGCCTTCCTGCCGCCGTCGAAGATGCTGGATATTGCTACCGCGGCGCTGCCGGGTAAAAAAGCCCACGGCGTTTCTTATGGCGACCGCGATAAACCCGCCGTGGTGTCTTATTACGACCTCGACTACTACTACCTGGCTTTCATCAACCCTTATTCGGGCGACGTGCTGAAGCTAAAGAACATGGACCATGATTTTTTCCGCATTGTCATTAACGGGCACTTTTACCTGTGGCTGCCACCGGCCATAGGACAACCTATAGTTGCCTCGGCTACGCTGGTATTCCTGGTGATGCTGATTACGGGCATCATCTTGTGGTGGCCCCGCAACAAGTCGGCGGCAAAGCAGCGTTTTTCTATTAAATGGTCGGCCGGTTTCAAAAGAAAAAATTACGACCTGCACAACGTACTGGGCTTTTATACCACCTGGATCGCCGTTTTCATTGCCATTACCGGCCTGGTATGGGGATTTGAATGGTTCAGCAACGGGCTTTATTTTATCAGTTCGGGGGGAAAGCAAATGGTGTTGTTTGAAGAAAGTCCGTCTGATCAGTCGAAAGGACCATTGGCTGGCGCCCCCGCCATCGACCAGTTGTGGGAGCGCTTCAAAAACGAAACCGGGCCGGGTAAATCGGTCGAGGTTCATTTTCCCGGTTCAGACAGCACCGCGGTGGAAG
>JAKPBL010000381.1 GCA_029778965.1 Bacteroidota bacterium | reverse complement strand
CCCGAGCCACCCGCTGGCCGACTATGCAGGCGAATATGAGCATCCTGCTTACGGGTCATTGACGATCAGGCTGGTCAGCGGCGCACTGGTAGCGGGATTCCGTCACCTGGATATTCCCTTGTATCATTACCACTACGACCAGTTCCATACCAGCGAAAAAAGCGGCGACCTGCCGGGCTTCGAGGTAAGTTTCCGCACGGGGGAAACCGGGCAGATCGACGGGCTCGAGATGTCGTTATCCGGCGACCCTGGTGAAACCGTCTTCCGTCGCAAAAAATGAACCGCCGGCCTTTTTGCCGGTTGATGTTTTAGGTTTGACTTCGCTTACTTTTGCCTGATGAACCAATTCCGTCCATCTTTCCGCCAGCCCGTGCAATCGAGGCCCAAAAAATCATCGCTGGTCATCGGCCGGCAGGCGGTTATCACGGCGCTTAAAGAGGGTAAGCAGCTAGAGCGCGTTTACCTGGTGCCTACCTTACACGGGCCGGAGATCGACGATATAAAACGGCTGAGCGAAAAGCTGAACGTGCCCATCAACAAAGTGCCGGTGGAAAAGCTCAACGGGTTTAATATCACCGGCCATGAAGGAGTAGTGGGGCTGATCGCCAAAATCCAGTACCAGGAGCTGGAGGCAGTATTGTCGCAGGTGATCGACCGGGGCGAGGCGCCGCTCGTGCTGATCCTCGACGGCATTACAGACATACGCAATATCGGCGGCATCGCCCGCACGGCGCATTGTTGCGGCGTGCACGCCATTCTCATTCCCGATAAAGGAGTGGGCGCGCTGAACGACGATGCGATCGCCACTTCGGCCGGCGCCCTCGAGAAAATAGCCGTTTGCCGGGTGAACAGCCTGCTCAAGGCAATCGACAGCCTGCACCTGCACGGGGTCAAAGTGATGGCCAGCGAAATGACCGCCGAAAAAAACGTGTATGACCTCGACCTTACCGAACCGGTCGCCATCATCATGGGCAGCGAAGACAAAGGCATTTACCCGGCACTCCTGAAAGCGGCCGATACGGTTTTTCGCATACCCATGGCCAACAGTTTCGAATCGCTCAATGTATCGGTGGCCACGGGCATGATATTATATGAAACACTGAAACAACGATTGACCTAGCAGTGGATACTTTCTTTCATACACTGGAGTTGGTGGAATGTCCGCGCGACGCCATGCAGGGTTGGGAAAACCCGATCAGCACGCGCGACAAAACCGCCTATATCCAGGCCCTGCTGGCTTGCGGCTTTCATACCATCGATTTCGGCAGTTTCGTATCGCCCAAAGCCATTCCGCAGATGGCCGATACCAAAGAGGTATTGCGGGGGCTTGATCTGTCGGGTACCGCAACGGCCCTGCTGGCCATCGTGGCCAACCTGCGCGGGGCCGAAGAGGCGGTGGATTTCGATGAGATCAGGTACCTCGGTTTTCCTTTTTCGGTATCGGAAACCTTTCAGCAGCGGAATACCAATGCCGGTATTACCGAGGCATTGAAAAGAGTGGAAGCCATCCAGTCGCTTTGCCTCAACCACAACCGCGAGCTGGTGGTGTACCTGTCGATGGGGTTTGGCAATCCTTATGGCGATCCCTGGTCGGAAGAGATCGTGTTCCGCTGGGCGCGAAAGCTGGTGTCGCTGGGTGTGTTGACGCTGTCAGTGGCCGATACCGTGGGGCTGGCGACGCCCGAGCAGGTGGCGCGCATAACGGGCGTGCTGGTGCGCGACTTACCGGGCACCCGTATCGGTGTTCACCTGCATGCCGATCCCGCCGGCCGCGAAGCGAAGCTGGCTGCTGCCTACGAGGCCGGTTGCCGTCGTTTCGACGGCGCTCTGGGCGGTTTTGGCGGCTGTCCCATGGCGGGCAATGAACTGGTGGGGAATATGGACACGCGCAGCATAATCGACTTC
>JAKPBL010000556.1 GCA_029778965.1 Bacteroidota bacterium | reverse complement strand
TGCAAGACCCTCTTTGAGTCCTGGCTTTGCAACGCATTACACGGCGAAACTCGTTCCGCACCCGCAAGTTTTACTTGCATTGGGATTGCGAAAGGTGAACCCGCGGTTATTCAATCCGTCTTGCCAGTCGATTTCCATACCGGCCAGGTAAATGCCGTGCGATTTGTTCATTACACAGGGAATGCCTTCAATCGAAAAATGGTCGTCGGCCGCATCGGCACGATCAAAACCCAGCATATAGCTGAGTCCAGAACAACCACCTCCCTTCACCCCTACCCGCAATACCTGGGTATTGTCGAAGCCGGGCGCCGACATCAGTCGCTGAATTTCTTTGATGGCGCTGGCCGTTAGTGCAACAGGCGCCGGTATAGTCGTTTCCATAGTGATCTTCTGCTTTGCTGCAAAAATAACACTAATTTTACTGCCTTAAAGATTACAACACGGCCTGTATGGATACGACAACGATGTTCCTGATTGCTTTCGGATTGTTGGTAATAATCGCCGGACTTTATTTCTTCTACTACATGCGCGATAAAAAAGGGGAGAACATACAGCTTACGCCGTCGGAGACCGATCACCTGAACACCCGGCAGCTTAAGTTACAGGCCTATGAACGCCTGGTGATACTGGCGGAAAGAATTGCCCTGCCCAACCTGATCAGCCGCTGTAACGAGCCGGGACTCGGCATGCGCGACATGCAGTCGCTGCTTATTCAAACCATTCGCCAGGAATTTGACTACAACCTGTCTCAGCAGATCTATGTAAGCAACGAAGCCTGGGAAGCCATTCGTACCCTGAAAGACCAGAACATGCATGTCATCAACCAGATGGCCGGCATCCTGCCGCCTGACACCAGCGGCGTCGAATTCAACAAGAAATTACTGGAGCTGATCCTGAGTCAGCCGCAGGGCTCCATGCATACGCTGGTGCAGGAAGCGCTCCGGCACGAAGCCCGCAAACTGATGGCCTGACAAATATTCAACCAAAACAAGATGAAAGCATATATACCCCTGCTATCGGCCTGTCTGCTGCTTTCGCTGGTAACATCAGCACAAAAAGACATGAGCGCTGTTATCGATGCCAAAGCAAAAGCTATTTTGCCGAAACTGATCGAATGGCGCCGCTATATCCACCAGCATCCCGAGCTCTCGAACCGCGAAGTCAAAACAGGCGAATACATTGCCGCCCATCTCCGTTCGCTCGGCCTTGAAGTGCACGACAAAGTGGCCAAAACCGGCGTGCTCGGTATCCTCAAAGGCGATAAGCCCGGACCCGTCATCGCGCTGCGCGCCGATATCGATGCGCTGCCGGTACAGGAAAGGGCCGACATTCCCTTCAAATCGACCGTTACGGCAGAATACCTGGGGCAAACCGTTCCGGTGATGCATGCCTGCGGGCACGACACCCATACCGCCATCCTGATGGCGACCGCCGAAGTGCTGGCCAGTATGAAAAAAGACCTGCCGGGTACCGTCAAATTTTTCTTTCAGCCCGCCGAAGAGGGCGCTCCCGGCGATGAAGAAGGCGGCGCACCGCTGATGATCAAAGAAGGCGTACTGGAAAATCCGAAAGTAGATGCCGTAGTAGGATTGCATATTGCCGGCGGACTCGAAATAGGCCAGATACGTTACAAGCCCGGCGCCTTCATGGCGTCTTCCGACTGGATATCGATCAGGATCAAAGGCAAGGGAGCCCACGGATCGACGCCCTGGCTCGGGGTTGACCCCATCAATGTAGGTGCGCAGATCATAAACGGGTTACAAACCATTGTAAGCCGGCAGGAAGACATCGTGAAAGCACCCGTAGTGGTTACCATTGCCAAATTCCACAGCGGCGTGCGGTCTAATATCATTCCCGAAGAAGCGATCCTTGAAGGCACGCTTCGCACGCTCGATCCACAGATGCAAAAAGACGTGCATGCCCGCATCCGGAAAATGGTGAACAAGATCGGTGAGGCAAACAACGCCGGCATCGAGCTCTCGATCGATACCAAAACACAGGTTACTTATAACGACTCTGCGCTCACTTACAGCCTGGTCCCCTCGCTCGAAAAAGCCGCAGGCAAGAACAATACACGCGTATCCAACTGGACCACCGGCGCGGAAGATTTCTCCTTTTTCGGGGAACACACGCCCGCTCTCTTCTTCAACCTCGGCGGCATGCCCAAAGGCGGTGACCCGATGAAAACCGGCGGCCACCATACGCCCGATTTCTACGTAGACGACAGCATGCTCGATGTGGGCGTAAAAGCATTCTGCAATATTGTATTCGACTTTGCAAAGAAAAAAGGATGAACCTCAAACCCTTTTCTGTTCCTTCGCCCACGTATCTTTCAACGTCACTGTTCTGTTGAATACGAGGTTTTCTTCCGAGCTGTCTTTGTCAAGGGTAAAATAGCCTTTGCGCAGGAACTGGTAACGGTCGTCGAAGCGGCTTTTGAGCAGGGCCGGCTCGGCATAGGCGTGGCTGATCACCTGCAATGAATCGGGATTGATATAGTCTTTGAAATCACCGTCTTCATTACCGGGGTCTTCCACGCGGAAAAGGCGGTCGTACAGCCGCACTTCGGCGCTCACAGCTTGCGGAATGCTTACCCAGTGAAGCGTGCCTTTTACATTAATACCCGAAGTATCCGAACCACTGCGGCTTTCCGGAATATAA
>JAKPBL010000555.1 GCA_029778965.1 Bacteroidota bacterium | reverse complement strand
GCAGTCCGGCGATATTTGCGAAACTCAAATGACAACTATGAAACTTACCTGTGTATTTGCCTTGTTGTTGGTTTTTTCTTTTCAGCAGCCTGCCGCTGCGCAGATAAGAAAGATACCGGCCGTGGTAACCGACGCTTTCAAATACAAATACCGCAATGCGGAAAGCGTTGAATGGAAAGACAAACTCTCTCATTTTCTCGTCAGCTTCCAGTTGAGCGGAGATAAATACGAAGCCAGCTTCAAGAACGATGGTACCTGGGTGTACTCACAGAAGGAGATCGGCAAAGACGACCTGCCCGGCGCAGTCGAAGACGGCCTCGACAAAAGCAAGTATGCCGAATGGACGGTCAATAATTATTATCAACTGATCTATCCCGACGACCACTTTGAATACCGGCTGATCGTTTATAAATCCGATCTGAACAAAAGAGAGCTTACATTTACCGATAAGGGGCGTTTGCTGAAAGACAAGCTTACGCTCTGATTTCCGGAACCAAACATTGCACATACCATGAACAAAAAGGGCTTTTTCGTTTGTGCCTTCCTGTTAGCAGCGGTGGCCGCTTCGGCACAACCCGATCGCTGGCAACAGCGGGTGAAGTACAAGATGGATATCGATGTCGACGTAACCACCAACCGGTTTACCGGCAAGCAGCAACTGGAATACACCAACCATTCGCCCGACACGCTTAAGCGTGTGTTCTATCACCTGTATTGGAACGCTTTTCAGCCCAACAGCAGCATGGATATGCGTAGCCGGGAGCTGGGCAAAACCCTGATCAATAACCGCCCCGACTGGGATGGCCGGGTGAAAGACCGCATCCAGCACCTGAAGCCCGATGAGATCGGCTATCAGAAAATCCTGTCGTTGAAGATGAACGGCGTACCACAGTCGTACAAGGTGGAAGAAACCATCCTGGTGGTTGACCTGAAAAGCCCCATTCTGCCGCATAGCACGGTAAAGTTTGATATGGAGTTTGAATCGCAGGTGCCCCTGCAAATACGCCGGTCGGGCCGCGATAACCCGTCTACCGGCGTACGGTATTCGATGAGCCAGTGGTACCCAAAATTGTGTGAGTACGATTATGAAGGCTGGCACCCCACGCCTTATGTAGCGCGCGAGTTTTACGGCGTTTGGGGCGATTACGACGTCACCATCAGGATCGACAAGGCATATACACTGGGTGGTACCGGCTATCTCCAGAACCCTGAAACCGTGGGACATGGTTACGAAAAGCCGGGCGCCAAACTGAACCTGCCGGCAGGTC
Organism: Bacteroidota bacterium; assembly: GCA_029778965.1. Taxonomy (GTDB): domain Bacteria; phylum Bacteroidota; class Bacteroidia; order Chitinophagales; family Chitinophagaceae; genus Flavihumibacter. Next base: position 1,149 of record JAKPBL010000555.1, on the reverse strand, counting down.
AGAAGCTGACCTGGCGGTTTGTTGCGCCCGAAGTACACGATTTCATGTGGGCGGCCGATCCGGAATACAAGCACCTGGTGCGCGAAGTGCCGAACGGCCCCACCATTCACGTATTGTACAACGATAAGCCCGGCGACGCCCAAAACGATGCGGCCTGGAACAAGGTGGCCGATGCGGCGGTAGCGGTGCTTCCTTTCATTGAAAAGAATTTCGGGAAATATCCTTATAAGCAGTATTCGTTTGTACATGGAGGTGATGGTGGTATGGAATACCCCATGGCTACCCTGATCAGCGGCCCGAGCCTGGGCACTGCTTTCCACGAATGGATGCATACCTGGTACCAGATGCTGATGGGCACCAATGAAAGCCTGTATGCGTGGATGGACGAAGGGTTTACCTCGTATGCCGAATCGCTGGTATCACAGTATTATCAATCGCTGGGTACGGACAAGGTCGGTCAGTCCGCCGCCGGCACAGGCCCCCGGAAAGAGGCCGGTGCTGAAAGCCCGCACCAGGATGCCTATAACAGCTATTTCTACCTGGCGAAATCAGGCCTCGAAGAGCCGATGACCACCCATGCCGATCATTTTGAGACCAATTTTGCGTATAGCATAGCCGCTTATTCGAAAGGAGAGGTATTCATGGAGCAGTTGGGGTATATCGTGGGCGCCGCTACCCGCGACCAGATTCTGCTGGATTACTACAATGCCTGGCGTTTTAAGCATCCCAATGTGAACGATTTTATCCGTATTGCCGAAAAGCGCAGCGGCCTGCAGCTCGACTGGTACAAGGAGTACTGGGTGAATACCACCAAAACCATCGACTATGGCATCGACAGCGTGTGGGCGCAAGACGGCGGCAGTCGCATTCGCCTGAAAAGAAAAGGCAAAGTGCCTATGCCCATCGACGTTAAGATCCTGTACAAAGACGGTAGTACCGAGTGGCATTATATTCCCCTCAACCTGATGTACGGCGCTAAATCGGCGGGCGATTTCCCCCAGGCGCCGGTTGTATATGACGCCTGGAAATGGACGCATCCCACGTACGAAATCAGCAGCAAAAAGCCATTGTCAGACATTGTACAGATAGAAATCGACCCCAGCCAGCGCATGGCCGATGTGAACCGAAGCGATAACCAGAAAACGTTTT
>JAKPBL010000551.1 GCA_029778965.1 Bacteroidota bacterium | reverse complement strand
GAAACAGAAGGCCCCCTGCAATCGCAGCAACGATACAACGAAAAACAACGTGAGCGGAATTTAAAGAGGTCGTTGAATCTGTCGGACTATTATAATGACAGTGTTGAGTATAGCAAATTTCCCCGAATAGCGTCAGATCAGTTTTTGGTATATAGTGTCGATGGAAAGCAGTACCAGTTTTTTTCACAATCAAGAGATATTGACAAAACAGCTCATTTTAGTTCCATTGAGGGGATTAATTTTTCTCCCAATGGGCTTAAGATCACCGTCCAGCCCAGCACAGTGAATGAAGCCATGACCATTTCCCTGTTTTACCCTCCTGATTACCCCAAACTGCGGCGATTCGTGTTCGGGTCAGATACCACCCTGCACCACAAAATACCTTCCGGAAAACTACCTGTCAATTTCGTTGCTGCGTTACTGGGCGGCTTTAAGCCGGCGATGGTCAATCGTATTGCCGGCGAAAAGTACCTGCTGGTTGCCTCCAACAAACCTGGCATTGCTGAAAGTGCTACGGTTGAAAAGGGATACCTGCAGGTGCTGCATCTGGAAACGGGATCTTATGGTGTTATAGAATGTTTCTTCAAACTGCCTACGAAACCGGTAAACACGAAGGATGGGAAAACCCTTCCTTCTCCTACCATCGAAGGCAGGTTTCGCAGCCGGGGAAATTTCTCAGCGAGACCATAAGCCCGTTTATTCAGTACGAAGGGATTTCACAGGGTTCGCTAACGCGGCCTTGATAGCCTGGAAGCTTACGGTTAAAATGGTTGTAAGCAGAGCCGCCAGCACCACAAGAACAAATACATCCGCCCCGATGCTGATTTTGTTCTCGTAATTTTTGAGCCACTCATTCATGGCATAATAGGCGATCGGAATCGCGATCAAACACGAGATCAGTGTTAGCAGTACAAAATCTTTCGATAGCAACTGCCATACGTTGTAAATACTGGCGCCCAGCACTTTTCGAACACCGATTTCTTTTACCCTTTGTTCGGCCGTAAAAGAGGCCAGGCCAAATAACCCCAGGCAGGAAATAAAAATTGCCAGCACTGCAATAATCGCGGCCAGGTTACCCACCAATTCCTCGTAATTGAATTTTTTTGCGTACTCTTCATCGGCAAACTGGTATTCAAAAGGGAAAGACGGGTTGTATTTCTCAAAAACCGGCTTCAATAAACCAATTGCTTTTGATACCGGCATAGCAGGGTTCAGGCGCAGGTTGATATAGCCTGTCCATGCGGGCATGAATAGCAGGGTAAGCGGTGAGATAGGCCGGTAGGGCGACTCCATTTGTATGTCGGGCATAACACCTACTATGGTGAGCGGCTTGTTTTGCCACTTTACCGTTTCTCCCACGGGGTTTTTCAATCCCATCCGTCTAACAGCGGCCTGGTTCAATATCACTGCATTGGAATCGGCGAAATTACGCGAGAAGTCCCGCCCCTGTATGAGCTGTATGCCCAGTGTTTTCGTGTAGTCGTACCCGGTAGCTACCGTCGTGAAAACAACGGATTTATCCACCACTTGCGCGCCCGGCCATTCCCATCCATTGTTATTACTATATATCTGTGTAGGCGGCGAGTTGCTGGTGCAGAGCGACGTTACCGCCCCTGTTTGCAGGGCTTCCTGTTCAAGAACAGCATAGTTTTTATTCAGGTCGTCTGTTCCCTCAACCATTAACAGTCCGCGGTTATTGAAGCCGACGGGCTGGCTTTTCCCGTATTGGATCTGGCGATATACCACTACCGTACCGATCATTAGCATTACCGAGCAGGCAAACTGCACTACTACCAATATCTTGCGGGGCAGCGCACTGTTTTTGCCGCTTTTCAGGTTGCCTTTCAGCACACGCACGGGCTTGAAGGAAGAAAGATAAAACGCCGGATAGCTGCCTGCCAGCAAACCGGTCATCAGCGTAAAAACAACCAGCAACCCCCAGAACCAGATACTGCCTATTTGCAACGTCATGCTTTTGTCGGTCAGCCTGTTGAAAAAGGGCAATGCGATCGCCACCAGCAGCACAGCCAGTACGAGCGACAAACCAGCCATTAGCACCGATTCGCTCAGGAACTGGCGTATCAGCTCCGTACGACCCGAGCCGATGGCTTTACGAACACCTACTTCTTTTGCTCTTTTCTCGGAACGGGCAGTGCTCAGGTTCATGAAATTGATGCAGGCGATGAGCAACACGATCAGTCCGAGAATACCGAACATCCTGACATATTTTATAAACCCGCCGGTGTTTTTCCCATTTTCAAAATCACTGTAAAGCCGCCATTTCGACATCGGGTGAATAAACACTTCGGGCTTCACGTTCTTTAACATGATCTCGTCATCAAAATGTGACAGCACCATGTTCTTAACACGGGCATTGAAGCCTGCTTCGCTGACGCCGGGTTTGAGTTGTACGAAAGCCTGCCAGGAGTTATTGCCCCATTGCGTTTTATGGAACTGCCCGATATGGCTGTATATTTTTTCCTGTAACTGAAAGGGGATCAGGTAGTCGAAAGTCAGTGAGCTGTTTTTGGGCTGCTCTTCCACCACTGCCGTTATTTTCAGGCTGGTGCTGTTGTCAAGCTTTACGGTTTGACCAATGGGGTTTTCTTTCCCGAATAAAGCAGCGGCCGTTTTGTCGGTTAAAACGATCGAATAGGGGTCCCGCAATGGATCAGGAGCGCCACGCAACACTTTTATAGAAA
>JAKPBL010000542.1 GCA_029778965.1 Bacteroidota bacterium | reverse complement strand
CAAACCCCCTTTTCGGGCGACGACCATTCGGGCCGCCATGCCGCCTGCCAACAAAACGCCGGGTATATCTTTTGCGTACCTTAGCAGGGGTCCGGTCAAAAAAGATCATTATGAAGCAATTTATTTGTCTGTGCATGGCTGCATTATACATAGCTGCTTCGGCAGAAGCGCAATCGCTCAAACCGGTTAGATACGCCGATGGTTCACAGGCGCTGAACGGATTGGTAACCTCGAATGCGGGCAGAAAACTGCCGGGCGTAGTTATCCTGCCTGCCTGGAAAGGCATCGACGAGGAGGCAAAAACGGCGGCGGCGGACCTGGAGAAGCAGGGTTATATCGCTTTTGTAGCCGACATCTACGGCGAAGGAAATATCCCGGCCGATAATGCGGCGGCGGCGAAAATCGCGGGCAATTATAAAAATGATTATGCGGCTTACCAGAAAAGAATATCGCTGGCGCTCGACCAGTTGAAAAAAGCCGGGGCTGATCCCGGCCGGCTGGCTGTTATCGGTTATTGCTTCGGTGGCACCGGCGCCCTGGAAACTGCCCGTGGCGGTTTGCCGGTACGCGGCGTGGTAAGCATTCACGGCGGATTGTCGAAAGACGCCGCCCGGGCCAATGGCCCCCTCACTGCAAAAATACTGGTCGAGAACGGCGCCGACGACCGGGGCGTAACGCCCGAAGTGATGGCTGCGCTGACCACCGAGATGAACGGAGGCAAGGCCGACTGGCAGGTGATCACCTATGCCAACTCAAAGCATACGTTCACCGATCCGAAGTCGCCCGATTACAACGAGGTGATGGCCAAAAGAGCCTGGCAGCATACCCTGCTGTTCCTGGACGAAATCCTGAAGAAATAGATATTAATGACGGATTTTTTTCCGCAGTTTTTTAAGCCGGAAATTCTTTGACGTGATCACCTTCCCCGTATCGGTGATCATGATGCAGCTATAGTCGGGGTACTGTTCGATAAGTTGCAGCCCGGCTTTCTCGCCCAACACCATCAGCGAGGTGCTGAAGCCGTTGGCGGCTTCGGTGCCGGGGCCGAATACGGTAACACTGGTCAGGCCCGTAGCGGGATAGCCGGTAGCGGGATTGATGATATGCGAATACCTTTTGCCGTTGAATTCGACGTATTTTTCATAGTTGCCCGAGGTGGTTACCGAACCTCCTTTCAGCGGAACAACGGCGATCAGCGACCATTTTTCAAAAGGGTTGGTAATACCGATATTCCAGTCTTTTCCGTCGGGCCGTCGCCCCCAGGTGCTCATGTCGCCCGTGGCGTTCACGATCCCTGCCTGCACACCGCGCGCCAGCATCATCTCGCGGCAACGGTCGGCCGCATAGCCTTCGCCGAGGGCGCCGAAGCCGATCTTCATGCCGGGTAGCCGGAGAAAAATGGAACATTGTGCCGAATCGAGGATGATATTCCGGTAACCCACTTTTTCCACCGATTGGCGGATGGCTTCGGGTGAGGGCATTTCGTTCATCGATCCATCGAATTTCCAGATGCGGTCCATTGCC
>JAKPBL010000375.1 GCA_029778965.1 Bacteroidota bacterium | reverse complement strand
TTTTGGTTCGGGCGCTAATATATAAATTCCCGCATGAAATTACCAGTGCGGCCCGATTTAACCGGTATCGAGCCGGTTCGGTTCTACCCCGAACAGCCGGTCGCCGTTGATTGTCTGCGGCTCGACAAGCTGCACCCGCAGCTCTCGGGCAACAAATGGTTCAAGCTACTACCCTGGCTGCAGGCGGCCCGCGCCGGCCGCGCCGCCGCCATTGCCACTTTTGGCGGTGTGTGGTCCAACCATTTGCTCGCTACAGCCGCCGCTGCTCATCACCTCGGCATCAGGGCCTATGGTATTGTACGGGGCGAACCGCTTTCCACTGCCTGCCTGCGCGACGTGCAAGCCCTCGGCATGGAACTGCTCTTCGTTTCCAGGAGTGATTACCGCGCACTGCAGCAATTACCGGGCAGGCTGCCCCTGCTGCCCGATAATGTATTTGTTATTCCTGAAGGCGGTCGGGGCCTGCAGGGTATCAGGGGCGCGGCAGCCATGCTCGATACTGTTCCGCTGCCGGGACGTTATACCCATATTGCCGTAGCCGTTGGCACCGGCACCAGCCTGGCCGGTATCCTTTCAGCGGCAGCCCCTCACCAGCAGGTAATCGGAGTCAGCGCGCTCAAAGGCGACGACCGGTTGTCGGAAGAAATCAGGCGCTGGGTGCCGGGGAAAGACGGGCAGTTTACCCTGTCGTTTCAATTCCATTTTGGCGGATATGCCCGGCACAATACCGCCTTGCTTGATTTTATGTACCAGGTATATGCCACACAACAGATACCGCTCGATTTCGTTTATACCGGCAAGCTCTTTTACGGGATTTGTGCAATGATAAAAGAAAATTATTTTTCGCCCGATGACAGGCTGTTGCTGATTCACAGCGGTGGACTAACCGGAAACCGCTCTTTGCCGGTTGGCAGCCTCGCGTATTGAATTATATTTGTGCCCGATGACGAAAAAAGCCGGACAAATCACCGCTGCCATATTGTTTTTTCTGCTTTTCCAGGCGGTTGACCAGGTTCAGGCGCAGGATACGCTCCCCCAATTCTCAGCGGTAAGGCGCACCGGCAACCGTGTGCTGATCAGTTGGACCAACCCGTATGGAAACAAGATACGGCAGTTGAGCGTCCAGCGGTCGGCCGACAGCAGCCGGCTGTTTAAATCAATCGTAACATTACCTGATCCCCGGATGCTGAAAAACGGCTACGTGGACAGCAAATCGCCCGATACCCTACAATTCTACCGGCTTTATATCCTGCTCGACAGCGGGCGATATATTTTCAGTAAGGCCCAGCGCGCCGTAAAATACCAGCCCCCCGCTGAAAAACCGGCAACGATCAAAGCTGCGGCCAGTCCGGCAAAACCGGCCGCCGATGGCAACAACCAGAAACCGGCAATCGCTCCAGCCGGCAAACCTGCCGATAAAAATGGCAGCGGTAAAACAACCAGTGATTCAATAGCAACAATAAACAATAATAAAAAAGTCGATAAAACACCAGAAGCAACTAAGCAACTGGAAATAATACCGGAACGGATATATTATATTAAACGGGCTGATACCCTTAAAGGCAACCTGCCAGAATCAAAAATGAAAGCCTTCAGGGATTCCGTTAATTTGTACACCAAGGATACGTTATTGTCGGTAGTAAATGACACAATCATCATTAAACCATTTATTCCCAAGGATGTATTTGTTTTATCAAGGTATATTTTTACCGATAAATCCGGGCTCCTGCACATAGAACTACCAGATGCTGCCCGTAAATCATACCGGATACGGTTCTATGAAGAAGACAAGACCTTTCTTTTTGAAGTAAGGGATATCCGCGACCAGGTGCTGCTGCTCGACAAGGCCAATTTCCAGCATGCAGGCTGGTTTCTATTCGAATTGCTTGAGAACGACACTATTGTAGAGAAAAACAGATTTTTTATCGGCAAAGATTTTTAGGGGTATTATGTCACCGTTGTATGTCTCCCCTACCGGTCAGCTTAAGGCTGCTCAAATGGCTTCCAGATGCAGCATTTCTGTTTGAAAAATATCGCTGAATTTATTTACGTAAATTTCTTTAACAACTTCAAAATCAATTTCTTTTCCTTTTTCCAGGGAAATAGAAGTCACTGCTTTTTGCCGGATACCACATGGAATAATATTATCAAAATAGCGAAGGTCGGTATTGACATTAAGGGCAAAACCGTGCATGGTGATCCACCGGCTGCACCGGATGCCGATGGCACAGACCTTCCGGGCGCGGCCGGTCACCAGCGGATCGAGCCAAACACCGGTCTCACCGGTCGAGCGGTCGCCCTGCAACCCAAAAGCGGCAATGGTCTGTATCACCGATTCTTCGATGCGCCGCAGGTATTTGCCGAGGTCTGTGCCAAACAGTTCAAGATCAAGAATGGGATAACCGACCAGTTGCCCTGGCCCGTGGAAAGTGATGTCCCCACCCCGGTTCGTATGGAAAAAACCGATGCCCCTTTCCTGCCGTTCGGCTTCACTGATCAGCACATGTTCCATCTTCCCGCTTTTTCCCAGGGTATAGACGGGCGGGTGCTCTACCAGCAGCAACCGGTTTACGGTCGGTTCGCCGGCTGCCTTTCGCCGCAGGTTATCCTGCAGCAGCGATTCCTGCAGATCCCAGGTTTCTTTGTAGGGTTGCCGGCCGAGATCGGTTACTAAAACAGTTTGCATGGCGCAAAGTTAGTGGGCTCTTTCGTTATAAATTTGCCTTTCAATTTTATCAACGCGTGGCCAATAGCTTGAACGACGAAACGGGGTTTGACGAGCAGCTTCCCGAAGCCAGTGAGGAATTATACGAACAGCAGGTGTTCCGGATCGATCCCGGCCAGGAGCTCATGCGCATCGACAAGTTCCTGGTGGGCCGGGTGGAATATGCCACGCGCAATAAAGTGCAGAAGGCCATTGCCGCGGGGCGTATCCTGGTAAACGGCAAAACCACCAAATCCAATTACAATATCCGGCCGGCAGATGAGATCATTATCTATTCCCACCGCGAGCGGGCGGGCGAGCAGGTGATCCCCGAGCCCATTCCTCTCCCCATCGTGTATGAAGACGACCAGGTAATGGTCATCAACAAACCGGCGGGGCTGGTGGTGCACCCCGGCAGCGGCAACCCACGCGGCACGCTGCTGAACGGCGTGGCCTGGTACCTCCAGCATAAGGACAGCTCCATCAACGAAGAGACCCTGCCCCGTTTCGGCATGGTGCACCGGATCGATAAAAATACCAGCGGGCTCATTCTTATCGCCAAAACCGACAGCGCGGTCACCTCGCTGGCGCGGCAATTCTTCAACCATACGGTGTACAGGCGATATATAGCGCTGGTATGGGGCGACATGGAAGCCGACGAAGGCACCGTGGTGGCACATATAGGCCGTCATCGCCGGTTCCGGAAGCTGTTCGACGCCTACCCGGAGGGCGATTACGGCAAAGAAGCGATCACGCATTACAAAGTGCTGGAGCGGATGCATTATGTGACCCTGGTGGAATGCCGCCTGGAAACCGGCCGCACGCACCAGATCCGGGTACATATGCAGCACATCGGCCACCCCTTGTTCAATGATGATTTTTACGGCGGCGACAAAATCGTGAAGGGCACCGTTTATACAAAGTACAAGCAATTCGTCGATAACTGCTTTGCGATATGCCCCCGGCATGCGCTGCATGCGGTGAATATCGGGTTCAAACACCCCGGTACCGGTGAAGATGTGTTCTTCCAGTCAGACATTGCACCCGATATGAGCGCCGTCATCGATAAATGGCGGAATTATGCGTTGTCGCTCAAAAGAAATGCAGTCGATTAGCCGCCCACGTCGAAAATAGTGGCAGTGAATATGCCTCTTTCTCTTTTCTTCAGGGCTACTTTCCAGTTGCCGTTGTAACGGAGCAGTTTGGGTAGCAGCAGGTCGCCCACCCGGAACATTTCCACTTCCATGTGCACATTGAAGTCGTACACGCCGGCGTCATAGCTGAGGTCGTACGTGCGCGCCACGATGCGCATATCGTGCTCGTCGAAATAAGTGATCACCGAATTAATGACCACATCGTTTTGCTGAGAACGTGCCAGGCCGGGCCGGGCCTGCACGCGGAACACATATACATTCCGGCCCTGGTAGCTGGTCATATCAACCTCAAAGTCGTAGAGATCGCTCTGCGGCGGGTCATAGATATTGATCTTGTCGCCGATAAACGGAATGCCCGGAATCTTCCGGCCGGGATTGAAGAAAAGCATTTTCAACTGCTCTTTGTGTTTCTCAATACCCCGTTTTCCGCGGGTGCTGAGTTCTTCGGCCCTGACGGAATTGTCTTCCCCGCAAACCGTTCCCGTGGTGAAGAAGAGGCCCGCATACATTTCAGCGGTATAATAATTCCAGTGGCCGCTCCTGTCACGGATATCGCCTTCTGTCTTTTCTTCCAGAACGGACATGCTGCGACAGCCATTCGCGAAGGTCTGCCGGGTGCGGCTGTGCAGTCCCGCCGCGGGCCGCCCCTGTTTGTCGAGCATGGTAACATCGTTCAGCGCCGTATAACTGAGCTCGTGCAGGTTCTTGAAAGCACGGTAAAAGCTGGTGTCGAATTGTATGCGTCTGATAAAAGAAGGAACATCCATATTGCTCCTGACAACCACTTCTTTCAGTGTAATGGCCTTCTGGTCAACAAATATGACCGAGTCGGCAGCAGCCTTACCGGTGGTATCCTGGCCGGAAGCCTGTATCACGGCCGCCAGCAAAACGACCATGAAGCCGCAGTTAAAAACATTTCGCAGCGGTGGGAACATACAGGCTATTTAGCAAAAGCCATGCGATAGTCCACCCGTACTTTTCCTTTTGAGATATCGTCGAGCTTGCCCTTCAGCAGTTTTCTTTTCAATGGCTTGATATAATCAATAAACAGTTTCCCGTCGATATGGTCGTATTCGTGCTGAATGACGCGCGCCGTAATGCCGTTGAAAGTCGCTTTCTGCGGAAGGAAATTCTCATCCAGGTATTCAATGGTGATCTCTTCAGGACGCAGCACATCTTCCCTGATCTTGGGAATGCTCAGGCAGCCTTCATTATAAGGCCAGTCGTCGCCATTCGTTTCAACGATACGTGCATTGAAAAATGCGCCTTTAAAGCCGTTGTCGTTCGGGTATTCTTTTCTTTCGTCGGGCTCCATGTTTTCGAGTATCTGCTGGCTGTCCACCACAAAAAGCCGGATCGACCGGTTGATCTGCGGCGCTGCGAGCCCTACCCCGTTGCTGTTGTACATGGTTTCCCACATGTCGGCCACCAGTTGCTGCAGGCCGGGGTATTCTTTATCGATATCGCCGGCCACCTGCCTCAATACGGGGTGCCCGTAAGCCACGATAGGTAAGATCATAATGCCCTGATTTTGACCGGCAAAGATAGGTTATTTAAAAATCCTGCCAATCACTGCTCCTATCTCTACAAAATCGTCGTGGTTGCTTACAAAGCGTTTTTCAGCATCTTCCACCTGCTTTTCATCATTCGGGAAAAGCAGGAGATAATTTTTCCCTGCAAAAAAATTGTTCAGCATGTCGGGTACCACCTGCATTTTAGGCATATAAAACCCTTTGCCTCTTTCTGCCATGATCATAATCAGGCCCTCGTTTTCCTGCACGGAACGCGCTGCTTTTTCCATTTCGTTCCAGGTGCTGATGGCGGTATAGGTAGCTTCTATATTGACCTTTTTCTGAATACGTTGCAAAATAGCGATGGTAGCCGCATCGGCATAAAAATCAAGAACGGTTTTCGAGTTTTTGGCAATATTCCATATCCGGAACAGCAGCAGAAAAAACCCCTGTTCCTTATAGGCATTTGGTGGTATAACTACCACCTGTTTGTCGATGGTGGCAATAGGCTGAACAGCATGGTACACCAATACATTCGGGTTTTCATCGCGCAGGTAGCCATTATAGAGATTATACACAAACGAAGGGGAAAAACCTTTGTCTCCGGCCAGGCCAATCACCAGGTCGGTCACTTTCTTTTCTTTAATGACATGCCTGATACCGTTCACCAC
>JAKPBL010000540.1 GCA_029778965.1 Bacteroidota bacterium | reverse complement strand
ATTGCCTACCGTATTTCTGCCAACAGTCATGAGCCGGCGTCGATCTTTATTCCCTGTGTGCTGGGCACGCTGGTTACCACACTCGCTTCGGTGATCATTGTCGGCATCTGGCAACGCATTAAATGGGACGCCGTTTTGTTCGGCTGGATCGGTTCGGCCGTGGCATCGGTTTTCCTGCTCTTGTACCTGGTAAACGGCATGACGCCAGAAGCAAAAGAGACCTTTTCGAAAGTGGCGGGCAATATGCTGCTCTTTGTTATCATCATCAGTTTTGTAGTGGGTGGGGTGGTCAAAAAAGTAAATGTATTCGATGCGTTTATCGACGGCGCGAAAGACGGCTTTTCGGTTATACTCAAGATCATTCCCTATCTCGTAGGCATGCTGGTAGGGATCAGGGTATTTCGCGAAAGCGGCGCCCTGGATTATGTGATCAGCGGACTGGGATGGCTGATTGAAAAAGCGGGCTTACCCACCGATTTCGTGCCGGCCCTGCCGGTAGCCATCATGAAACCGTTCAGCGGCGGCGGGGCCCGCGGTTTAATGCTCGATGTTTTTGCCAACCCTGCCTATGGCCCTGATTCTTTCGTGGGAAAAACAGCATCCATTTTCCAGGGATCGGCCGATACGACCTTTTATATTATCGCACTCTATTTCGGGAGTGTGGGCATCAAAAAAGTACGCTACTCCATCTGGGCGGGCATGATGGCGTACACAAGATAGAGCCAGGCAATGTCTTTTCCGTAGAAAACGGCAATTACGATAATAGCGCCCAGGTCGTCGATGATGGCCAGCGCCATCAGGAATACTTTCAGCGCCAGTGGTACCCGGTTACCCAGCAGCGAAGCCACACCCAATGAAAAAGCGATATCGGTTGCCATCGGTATGCCCCAACCGTCGTGGTAAGCTGTATTGCGGTTAATGAGCAGGAAGATGGCGGCGGGTACCAGCATGCCGCCGATGGCGCCGGCAATGGGCAGGGCCGCCTGGCGGGGAGACGACAATTCACCGGCAAGCAACTGCTTTTTGATTTCCATACCTACCACGAAAAAGAAGCTCGCCATGAGCCCGTCGTTGATCCATTCGATCAGGTTGTGGGGAAGATGCAGGCGACCGGGTACCCCCATCTTCTTTTCGATAAACCCGAGATAAGCCGCCGACCATGGCGAATTGGCCAGGAACAGTGACAGCATCGTGCAGGCCAGCAATGTGATGCCGACCGCGCGGCTGTCTTGTATGAATTTCCGCAGGCTGCTGATGGCCTGCGTTCCTATTTTTTTTATCAATGTTACTTTACTCAAGCCTACTGGTTTTTCGACCGTAGAACTGTTCGGCGTAGGTCAACAACTTATTTTGCTTGCAATCATTGGCTCGAATCAGGGTCTTCGTACAGCTCGAATTTTGTTTTCGGCCGACGCGCTTCCAGCCACTTGAAACCCCTGATCCGCATCTCTTCGTGGTTCACCTGGCGGAAGGGGCTCATTTTTCCCTGCACCTCGCTTCTGAATACGACACGCCGCAAACCATCGCCGTTGAAATACATATCTATGATATCGGCGCTGGCGCGGTTGACGCCGGTATAGGCGCTGTCTTCGTCTTGCGCGTAGTAAATGCTTTCGGCCGAACCTTTCGCCCGCATGTGGTCCATCCGGCCATCTGTAAAATAGCCGTTGATGGTATGTCCTTTGATCTGGTTATAAAAGCCCTCGCTGGTGCGGTTTATGATCAGCCCGTTTTCAAATACATGAATGCGGCGGGGTTGCCGGTTGCTGGTGAAAAGGTACATGGTATCGCCGGTGATCTGGCTATGATTGGCCCAGGCGATGGGCTCGCGGAAGAGCCGGAAAACAGAATCGATGCCTGAATAGAAAAGGCTGTCGCAGACGGCCTGCAGCGAGTCGCTGAAAATACGAACATGGTGGTAGGCGAGGAAGTACCGGTTCCGATTGCTGGTATCACCGGGATCGAGCATTACCACCTGGTAGGCCGCATCGTTCTTTACCGTGCTGTCGCGGCTAAGCGAATCGGGCCGCAGGAAAGTTTTTTCGTAGCCGGCCATATCGGTGATACGGGCCGAATACAGGGTGTCGGCCGTGACGTAGGTGGAGTCTTTTTTCTGCTGTATGATCATCAGCGGTCGCTGCGTGGCCAGCATGGTGTTTTTTTTCCTGTCGGCCTGTAACTCGCCGGCGAGAATGTCGATGCCCTGTGCCGTATCCCGAAAAACGGCGCTGCCGCGTGCAAAGCTTAAGCCTGTGCTGTCGTCGAAACTGACCACATCGCCGGTAATAAAGCTGCTGCCATCCTGTATCTGCGGGCGCTTGCCGAAGCTGGCCTGCTTGTTGCG
>JAKPBL010000513.1 GCA_029778965.1 Bacteroidota bacterium | reverse complement strand
CTTATCGAGGCTGTTCTCCTTCTGGTTGATCGAAACTTCTTTCTGCTTGATGCGGTTCTCGGCGTCGTTGATCTTGCGGTTCTTTTCGTTCACCTCTTTATCGTGCTCGCTTTTCAACTGAACGAATTTCTCCTTGGCCTCGAGCTGCTTTTCTTTCTTAATGGTTTCGGCTTTCAGTTGGGCTTCGGTAATGATCTTGCTGGCTTCTGCGCTGGCTTCCTGGATCTTCTGCTCGGTATTGGCTTTGAAGATGAATTTCCCCGCTACGATGCCAACGACCAGGGCCGCGACACCGACGATGAGGAGCAATATGGTTGAGTCCATTGAATTGTTTTTTAACTAGTTAAGTGAAACTGAATGGCGCGAATGTAACGATTTTCAGCCATTCATTTTATCGATCAAACTTTCGATCTGCCCCAGTTTTTCGCTGATGGCACGGTTATCGATGCCCTGCTGGGTTTCGGCCGATTGCTCGGTGGCATACCAAACCAGCACCATGGCGATATAATCCTGCATGTCTTTCCCGGAAAAATGGGTCTTGAACTCGATCACTTTATCGTTGATGACCTTTACCGTTTCCCGAACCGGCCCTTCGTCTTCGGGCTTGATACGAATGCGGTACGTGCGGTCGCCAATGACAATATTGAGGGGGATGAGCTGTTCGTTCATGGTCATTCATTGAGCATCGCGATGCATTTGTCGATGTCTTTCAGGTACTGGTTGATCCGTTTCTCCAGGGCCTGCCGGTCTTTCTCCGTCATTTGCGGCCGCGTAGCGCGGGCCAGTTCCAATTGCCTTTCCAGGTCGGCGGTGCGTTGCTGCACCAGCCGGTCTTTCTCCTGGTAAACGGTCAGTTGCGCCTGCAGCCGTTCGTTGTCGCGTTGCAGCAACTGGTGCTGTTTTTGCAGCGACAGCAGCTTTTCCTGGATCCGTTTTACCTGCAGCAACAAATCTTCCATGCCTGATTACTTGCGGATTTCGGCGCCCAGCTCATTTTCCAGCGAACGCATGATCTTTTGCATCATGCCGTCGATGTCTTTATCGGTCATCGTTTTTTCTTCGTCGAGAAAGGTGAAACTGACGGCCACTGATTTTTTTCCTGCTCCTAATTTATCACTTTCAAACAGATCAAAGAGCGAAAGCTTTTTCAGCCGCGGGATCGACAGCTTTTTTACGGTCGTTTCGATGCTGCCGTAAGGCAGGTCTTTACCGACCAGCAGGGCCAGGTCGCGCTGCACGGGCTGCTGCCGGGGCAACTCGCGGAAGCTGATGTGATTTTTCTCGGCCAGCGCCAGTACGGCCGACCAGTCGAGCTCGGCATACCACACCGGCTGCCTGATATCGAACGTGGAAGCGCGTAATGCGGCGACCGGTCCGGCGAAGCCGATGGTCTGTTTGCCGGCCTGGATGTGCAGGGACTGTGTGAGGCCCGGCGCTTCGCCGGGTACGAAGCCAAGCGTACCCAACCCTGCCGCGGCGGCCAGCTTTTCCAGGACGCCTTTCAATACGAAGAAATCGGCGGGAACGGCTTTGCTGCGCCAATCGCCCGACCGGTAATCGCCGGTCAGGTAAAGGCAGAACCGGGGCGCTTCATCGTATTTTCCTGCCGCTTTGCTATGGTAAGTTTTTCCCCATTCGAAAAAAAGCAGGTCGTTGTTGCGGCGGTTGAGGTTATGGGCAATTACGGCGAGGCCGGTTTCGAGCATGGCGGGCCGCAGCACATTGAGCTCGGCGCTCAGGTTGTTGAGCATATGCACGGCGGTGGATAACTGCTCGCCGGTGTACCAGGCCGAATTGCTGATGGAATTGGTCAGTATTTCGCGGAAACCCGAACCTGCCAGCAATCCCGCGAACTTGTCGCGCAAACGGCCATCGGTGTCTTTTTCCACCGCCGGACTAATGTTGATATTGGTGGGAATGTCGACGTTGTCGAGCCCGTCGATGCGCAGTATTTCTTCCACTACATCGGCCGGCAACGAAATGTCGGGCTTGCTGAAGGGCACGGCCACACGCAGTTCGTCGATGCCGTCTTTGATCACCTCGAAGCCAAGGCTTTCCAGGATCTTCTTAACCGTATCGGGATGGTAATTCTTGCCGCTGAGCTTCTTCAGGTAGTGGTATTTAAGCGCCACTTCTTTTTTGTTCTCGGCGCCGGGATAAACATCGACGATGTCGGAGCTGATAGTACCCCCGCCGAGCTCGGCCATCAGCAGGGCGGCGCGTTTCAGCACCTGTACAGTTTGTGAGATATCGGTTCCCTTCTCGAAGCGGCTGGCGGCGTCGGTGCGCAGGCCGTGACGGAAAGAAGTGCGGCGGATGGCAGTCGGCTGGAACCAGGCGCTCTCCAGGAAAATGCGGGTGGTCGTTTCCGTTACCCCCGAACGGGCGCCGCCGAACACGCCCGCTATGCACATGCCTTCTTCGGCATTGCAGATCATCAGGTCGTCGGCTGCGAGGCTGCGTTCCTTGCCATCGAGCGTGGTGAATTTGGTGTCGGCGGGCAGGTTGCGGGCGATGGCTTCCTGCCCCTTTACCGCGTCATAGTCGTATGCATGCAGGGGCTGTCCGGTTTCGTGCAGCACGAAATTGGTGATGTCAACGATATTGCTGATGGGCCGCACGCCGATCGACAGCAGGCGGTCTTTCAGCCACTGCGGAGAGGGCGCTACCCGGATATTATTGATGGTCACGCCACTGAAGCGGCGGCAGGCGGCGGGGTTCTCTATTTTAATGCTGATGGGCAGGGATTGGTCGTGCACCTTGAAACCGTTTACCGACGGCTGTTTTACTTTGACCTCTTTCTTATCGTGGTGCGTCAGGTAGGCGCATACGTCGCGCGCCACGCCCAGGTGGCTCATGGCATCCATCCGGTTGGGCGTAAGGCCGATCTCATAAACATGGTCGCGGTACGGTTTGAAATGCTGGGCCGCCGGCGTGCCGGGTTTCAGGTCGGCCGGCAGCACCACAATGCCATCGTGGCTGCTGCCCAGGCCGATCTCGTCTTCGGCGCAGATCATGCCCTGGCTTTCTTCGCCCCTGATTTTTGCCG
The DNA here is from genome assembly GCA_029778965.1 of Bacteroidota bacterium. Taxonomy (GTDB): domain Bacteria; phylum Bacteroidota; class Bacteroidia; order Chitinophagales; family Chitinophagaceae; genus Flavihumibacter. The sequence goes on along the minus strand of JAKPBL010000513.1, from coordinate 4,665 downwards.
TCTTCATGGTAACGGGCGACCCGTTTACCGGGTGAATGGTGGCGCCAACGGGGGCCACCACTACTTTCTGGCCCACCGCTACATTGGGGGCGCCACAAACGATTTTCAGGGGTTCGCCCTGGCCGGTATTGACGGTGGTGATGCGAAGCTTATCGGCATTGGGGTGCTGCTCGCAGGTGAGCACTTCGCCGATCACCAGTCCTGCAAGGCTGCCGGGAACGGTTTCGAATAATTCCATCGATTCCACTTCGAGGCCAATGGAAGTCAATATCCGGCTGAGCCGCTCGGGATCGGGCTGTACGGGCAAATAATCGAGAAGCCAGTTATAAGAGATTGTCATGAAAGCAATTATGATCGAATAAATGATAAGGGATGCAAATATACTAAAAGGGCGGGCGGCAAAAACGCCGGCGGCCGGGGCCGGTCGCGGTTCCGTGAAACGGGCATGAAACCGGGCTTTGCGGCGAACGGGCCTGTTAACGGTGTTGTACAAACGAGGTCCAAAGCCCCGCCCCCGGCCGGTTTGGGCCGCATGCCGCCTGGTCTGGCCGGCGGGAAAGCCCGGCGGGTACCGGGTTTGGGGCCGGTTGCGGTACCGTGTTTTAACCCGGTTTTGGCTGAAACACCATATTGGTGGCAGCGGATTGTGGCCAAAAAACGGGGACTAAATCTTTCTGCACAAAGTGTTGTGCATTTCTTTCGGGCGGACAAGGAAAACTTTTTTAAATTGTGGATATTCGCCAGATTTTGGTGGATAAGCCTGTAAATGATGTGTACAACAGGTAGGATTAGTTTAGCATAACTAAACGATGCCGAAAATTTTTTTGATTAAAAACGCGGGGGATATATTCGCCGTCCGACCTCCCGGGTGTTAACACCCATTTTACAATTTCTTCATGATACGGTAATACAGCAATGGATCTAACGAATATCAATAAAGACAGAAAGAACCGGCGTAAGTCTTCGATCGATCTCAGCACGATGGTATATGGAAAAGTCCCCCCCCAGGCCAAAGACCTGGAAGAGGCGGTACTGGGGGCTATTATGCTGGAGAAAGGCGCTTTCGATACGGTGATCGAGATATTGAAACCCGAATGTTTTTACCTCGACGCGCACCAGCGGATATTCCGGTCCATGCAATCGCTGTCGCAGAAAAGCCAGCCCATCGATATCCTGACGGTGGTGGAAGAGTTGCGGAAAAAGGAGGAGCTCGAAATGGTAGGCGGACCGTATTATGTAACCAAGCTGACCAATACGGTGGTGTCGTCGGCCAATATCGACGCGCATTCGCGCATCATCCTGCAGAAATTCATCCAGCGTGAGCTGATCCGCATCAGCGGCGAAACCATCAGCGATGCGTATGAAGACTCGACCGACGTATTCGACCTGCTCGATGCGGCCGAAAGCAAGCTGTTCGAGATCACCAACAACCACCTTCGGAAAGATTATAACTCCATCGATTCGGTACTGGTGCAGGCCGTGCAGCGCATTGAGGACCTGCGTAACCAGGCCGAAGATATTTCGGGTGTGCCCTCGGGCTTTCCGAGCATCGACAAAGTGACTTTCGGCTGGCAGAAGACCGACCTGATCATCCTGGCCGCCCGTCCCGCCGTGGGTAAAACGGCCTTTGCGCTGAACCTGGCCCGGAATGCGGCCCTGCATCCCACCCGTCCTGCCGCCGTAGCGGTATTCAGCCTGGAGATGAGCGCGGGGCAGTTGGTGCAACGTATCCTGAGCGCTGAAAGTGAGATATGGCTGGAAAAGATCAGCCGTGGCAAGCTGGAAGAATACGAGATGAAGCAGTTGTATGCCAAGGGCATCCAGCGTTTGTCGGAAGCCAAGATATTTATCGACGATACGGCCGCGCTGAACATTTTCGAGCTGCGGGCCAAGTGCCGCCGCCTGAAGAACAAGCACGACCTGGGACTGATCATCATCGATTACCTGCAACTGATGAGTGGCGCCGGCGGGGGCAATACCAACCGCGAGCAGGAGATATCGCAGATATCGCGTTCGCTGAAACAACTGGCCAAAGAGCTGGAAGTGCCCATCATCGCCCTGTCGCAGTTAAGCCGTGCCGTCGAAACCCGCAAGGAAGGCAACAAGATGCCGCAACTGAGCGACCTGCGTGAATCGGGCGCCATCGAGCAGGACGCCGATATGGTCATGTTCATTTACCGCCCTGAATACTACGATGTAAACGCGAACGAGCACGGCGACAGCACCAAGGGTGAAACCCATGTGCGCATCGCCAAGCACCGGAACGGTTCGCTGGAAACCATCAAGCTGCGGGCCCTGCTGCACATCCAGAAATTCGTCGATGAAGGGGTGGAAGGCGGCGATATGCAGGCATCGCCCTGGAAGCCGATCGGTAATGGCGGTGGCGCCGGCGGCGGGGAAAGTCCGTACCGCCAGATCAGCAGCCGTATGAACGATGTTTCTTTCAACGACGAAGAGACGCCTTTCTGATGACCCTTCCTTTTTTTTATGCGGCCGATAGCAGCGGTTATGCGGATGGCGCCGGCAACGCCACCACGGTGCTGGATGAAGCCAATTCCCGGCATGCTGTTACCGTATTGCGCATGCAGGCGGACGAGGCCCTGCACCTGACCGACGGCCGCGGCCACCTGTACACGGCTACGATCGTAGATGCCCATAAAAAGCACTGCGCGGTACGCATTGTAAGCAGCGTATATACACCACCGCCAGACAACCCTGTTGCCATTGCCGTATCGCCGCTGAAAAATGCGTCGCGGCTGGAATGGTTCCTGGAGAAAGCCACCGAAATAGGGGTGCATTCCATCCGGCTCATTCAATGCCGCAGAACTGAAAAGCAGCAGGTGCGAACCGACCGCCTGCAGCAGATACTGGTGAGCGCCATGTTGCAGAGCCAACGGTCATGGATACCCGAACTGGAAGGGCCGCTGCCTTTTGAGCGGGTGTTATCTTCGGTTGCTGATCAGCGTTATATAGCACACTGTCTGGATGCAGACCGTGTATCGCTGCGGGAAGCGGTGCGCCGCGAAGGGAGCAAACTTTTACTGATCGGTCCTGAAGGCGATTTTGCGTCCGAAGAAACAGCGGCTGCGCTGGCGGCGGGTTTCCGGGCGGTGACCCTGGGCAATACCCGGCTGAGAACGGAGACCGCAGCGGTAGTGGGCGCGAGCCTGTTGTGTGTGTTTTAATAAACCAGACAAGCGGTTGGCCCAAAAATATATTTGCCGGCGAATTTGGCAAAGGAGATAAGATAAGGAAAAATAAGCCTGTAAAAATTATTTTTTTACCGGAATTGTTTTTTAGTTTTAGTTAAGACGACGCTGACTAAACCGAGCGGGGTGTTTTTTCAATTTATAACCTTAACTAACTATGAAATTTCTCTACCTCTCATTCCTATGCCTGTTCTCCTTAACAGGTATTTCCCAAACAAAGCTTTCCTTTTCTTTTGATGCTGCCGGCAACCAGGTATTGCGAACTACCGGGTCTTCGTATCGCAAAACGAAGGTGGAACCGCTGGTGCAGGATTCTACGGAAAGCTTTACTGCTTTCCCTATTCCTGTAACAGGCAATCTTACTGTAAAATGGATATCTGATGAAGCAAACCCGTTGCAGGTTCTTCAGATACATACAGTAGAAGGTCAATTATTGTTCCAGCGGAAAATAGACGCTAAACGCGGACAGATCAATCTTGACTTCTCGGGATATATACGGGGCATGTATATCCTGACCGGCATTAATGCCGACGGCAAAACCCATGTCGTAAAAATAATCCGTCAGTAGCCCGTGAGGAGTAGAGTCTAACCCGACAGCATTAAACCTTGTCTTATATGAAGCCTATCCTTTTATCTGTTTTTCTACTTGTAAGCCATGCCATTTTTGCCCAACAGGAACTGCCTTACAAAATCGGCACAAAAACAACCGGTAAAGAAACTGTAACAGTAACCACCCAGCCTGTAATGATGGAAATGCAAGGCGCCGGAAGTTCCGGGGGTAGTGAAATAGCCGAAACCATGGGCGCGCTAAGTGTGTCTTCCACTGGCGCAGCCGGCTATACGATTCCCATTGCACTTCCACCGGGCGCCAATGGGGTACAGCCCGATCTTTCCATCTCCTACAACAGCCAGGGAGGGAGCGGGCTTGCGGGCTGGGGCTGGAATGTTTCCGGTGTATCTTCCATCACAAGAGCAGGCGCTACTACCTTTCACGACGGGCGGGTAGGAAGAGTGGATTTTACCACGGGGGCTGCGGGCGATCGTTTTTCGCTGAACGGGCAGCGGCTGATGTTGAAAAGCGGCACATACGGAGCCGACGGTTCGGTATATGAAACAGAACAATTCTCCAACCTGAAAATAACTGCGTATGGTGCTTCCTCATTCGGCGCCTCCTACGGACCGGCTTACTTCCGGGTTGATTACCCGGATGGCTCGTATGCCATCTATGGAAATGGCGCCAACTCGCTCTCCCGTACCACCTGGGCTGTCACCTACCGGGAGGATGCCCGCGGATTACGGATAAGTTATTCCTACACCATAGCCGATAACAGTCTTTTTATCGCCAAAATCAGTTATGGCAGCGCCGGTGCAGCTACCCCGGTCAACGAAGTACAATTTATTTATGGTACCCGTTCCCGAACAGAGCAGTCATATATTGGCGGCATCTCGTTTATGA